>CANGVB010000397.1 GCA_947456995.1 Bryobacteraceae bacterium
AGGTTTTGGCGTCGCCCCAAACTACAATTTTCGGAGGTGGGGCAGGCTGTACTGGAGCAAGAGGAGCTTTTCTTGTGGCATTGAAACGACGCGCAGTGAGCCCGCCGTTGCCCTTCGGTTCAGTCGGAATTTCTTTAGGGCCTGAGGTGAGGACAGGAGCTTCTACAGGAGTGGGGGCTTTGGAGATGGAGTCGGACGTTGGTGCCACTTCTGTCTTTGGCGCTGAGCTAAATCGAGGCCGCCCGGATTCGAAATCGTAGTACATCACGGGCCCAACTGCTGCGACCACAATGCCTACGCCGAGGACTACAGCTACGGCTGGGGAGGTGAGGATACGACGCATGGCGCCGGCCTGCACAGGCGGCTTGGCTTTGGCAGCAACTGGCGCGTCCTCATGTGGAATCGGAGCAGCAAAGGAATGGGAATGCTGCACTGGAGGTGGTGGTGGGGGAGTCTCGATTTGAGGCAGCGGTAGAGGCTTCTCGACGGGACCTTCGAGAGCAGCCAGAAATTCGGCTGTGGTTTGGAAGCGCTCCCAGGGATTCTTGGCCATCGCTTTCATGACAGCTTCGCTGATGAACTGGGGGATTGCGGCGTTACGTTCAATCGGAGGGGTTGCCTTTTGCTGAACGTGGGCCTGCATCAACATGAAGGTAGAGTCGGCTTCAAAGGGGCGGGTACCGGTGAGGAGTTCGTACAGGACCACACCAGTGGAATAAATGTCGCTGCGCTGGTCTGTTGCGGCAGTGCCGCGAACCTGCTCTGGCGAGATGTAGTAGGGCGAGCCAACCATGCCACCGGACTCGGTGATGTTCATGTCGGCTGCGCCTTTGGCGAGGCCGAAGTCTGTCAGCTTTACGCGGCCATCCTCGCAGACGATGATGTTGCCGGTGGAGACGTCACGATGAATGACACCGTTGGCATGAGCGTAGGTAAGGGCGTTGAGCACCTGCCGGACGAGGTTGATCGATTGGTCGATGTTGAGCCGGCGGCGCTCGAGGATCTTCTGGAGGGTAACTCCATCGATCAATTCCATGATCATCACAAGATCGTCTTCAAGCCAGAAGGCGTTGAGGACGGCGGCGATGTTGGGGTGATCGAGGCTGGCCTGGAGACGGATTTCGCGCAAAACGCGATGAGCGTATTCTTGCGATGTGGGACGGCCATTGGCGAGGATCTTCATGGCCTCGCGGCGACGGGTGATCAGGTGCTGAACTTTGAGCACACGGCCGTTACCGCCGACGCCCAGCTCTTCGACAATCTGATAGTGACCGATGGATTCGCCGATTTGCAGTGCCATGCTTTTACTTGAATCCCGTCATAAGAAAGAAGATTCCGATGGCGACAACGGCAACCAGGGCGTAAGCAAATTCTTTGGGCAGGCCGTAGTAGGCGTCAGGAAGGGGTGTTGCGCTGTTTCCAGCGGCTACATTGGCAATGTCGGTCTGATGGCCGAGAATTTCATCGGCAAGCACCTGGGCCTGACGACTGGATTCCTTGCCTTTGCGCTTCATCGAAGCGAGAGCTTTTTCGATGTCTTCGGCTGGCTCTGGTGCTGCACCGAGAGAGATCGCCATCAGGGCTTCGCGGAATTCACGGGCAGACTGAAAACGCAGGTCAGCCTTCTTGGCAAGCGCCTTGAGGATCAGAACATCAAGTTCGGTCGTTACTTGAGGATTCCATTTGCTAGGGGGATCAGGAATTGTTTCGACGTGAGCAAGCATGACGTCGAACTGGCTTTCAGAATCGAAGGGCTTGCGGCCGGCGAGGAGTTCATAGAACACAACGCCGAGGGAGTAAAGGTCAGAGCGGGCGTCGAGATCGGAATTGGCCTGCACCTGTTCTGGCGACATGTAGTGGGCAGTGCCGACGGCCACACCGGCTTGAGTTAAGCGAGGATCGGCGGTGCTGCGAGCCAGCGAGAATCCGCTGAGCTTAAGTTCTGAATCGGCACTAAGCAGAAGCTTGGATGGGGTGACATCACGATGCACGACGCCTTCAGCGTGAGCGCATTCCAGGGCTTCGAGCGCCTGCCAGATATAGCGAACGGCATCGGGTAAGGAGATGGGGCCGATCTCGAGACGCTCGGCAAGCGAGGTGCCTTCAATGAGTTCTGTTGCCAGAACGAAGCGGCCGTCTATCTGACTGGATGCGCGGTAATTGACAATGTGAGGATGGTTGAGACGCGAGAGGATCTTCGCTTCGCGCTGGAAGCGTTCGAGGCGCAAGCGATCGCTCTGAGTAGCCTCAGAGAGCACTCGCAAAATTTCATAGCACTGCTCAGGCACATTCCGTACCTTGTAGCTGGTGCCGTCGCGGTTGCTTTCTACCACGTCAATAAACTGGTAGTCGCCGACTCTTGTTCCTAGTTCAAACGCCATTTCGACCCGCCTTGCGAATCTGAACCCAAGTACTGGGTACGAAAGTAGTATCGGCGAGGGAACGAAGCGAGACAATGAGGCGTACACCTTAGAGACAGGTCGGGAAACTATTTGTTCTTGGGTACTAGTTTCCGCAAAATGAATTGAGCTAGGCTGTCGATGGAGGTCGACTTCAAAATGGACTTTGCGCAGGGATTGTCGAGTTTATTAGGAATTGGGGTTGCTTCCGGCCTAAACGTGTATGCAGTGGTGCTAACGGTGGGCCTCGCACAGCGGCTTGGATGGCTACATGGATTACCTGAGGGGTTGTCCGTACTTGGGAACCCAATTGTTTTGTCTGTAGCGGCAGTTTTTTATCTGGCGGAGTTTGTTGCGGATAAGGTTCCGGGCTTTACTCCGATTTGGGACGGGGTTCATACCTTCATCCGTCCGGTAGGGGCAGCGCTGCTTGCGATGGGTGCGATGGGTGATCTGGACCCGGTGATGAAGACGGTGGCGATGGTAGTTGCCGGGAGTCTGGCGTTGGGGACGCATGCGACGAAGATGGGGACGCGGCTGGCGGCACACGCAGTGCCGGACCCGGTGACGCACTCGGCCATCAGCATGGCAGAGGATGTGAGTGTGGTTGGTTTGATTCTGCTGGCCTACAACTACCCGTGGATAGCATTGCCCGTGCTGGGTGTGGTTGTGGTGGGGATCGGGTTTATGCTGCCATTTCTGTTTCGGGTCCTGGGTTTCCTCTTGCAGACGCTCGTGGGGAGAATTACCAGCTTCACCAAACCAGGACTGGCCAGCAAAGGGGGATCGGTAGTGACTGGCTATGTAAGGAGCGGCAAGGGGCTGGGACGTTTAAAGAAGGGCTACCTGAAGATTGCCCCTGGGAGGGCGACCTTGCGAGTTCGTGGTTGGTTTGGAGACAAAGAGGTGAGCTTGAGCTCGCCGGGGCGGCATGTCGAGGGCTTCTTTCTCGATTTCGTTGAGCTATCGACCACCGAGGGTAAGCCAATCAGCCTTTATCTGACCAAGGACTGGGGCGGAGTTTACCGCGATGCCATATAGGCACGCCAGCCGCCGAAGCGTGTGATGTCGGTGGCGGTGGCCAGAGCATAGGGCTCGGCGATGAAGCATTTGACTTCGCGGCCGCTAGCGAGTTTGGCGGTGCCGATGCCCAGAGGTGCCGGGATGGCGGCAACGAAGCTGCCGAATTCGGATTGCGGGATGGCCCAGATCTCGACTTCGATTCCGGGGCCGTTCATGCCGGGTGAGAATTCAAGACCTGGCTTGGGCGGGGTGGAATTCGCGAGAGCGTAAAAACGGTATTCGGGTGAGGTGCGGGTGGTCTCGCGCAGGTAGGCACCGCGCGAGGTGAGCTGGTGGTTGAGCGGCATGCCGGTGAGGTGTGCGCCCAAGACGGCAACTTCGACGAAGCCGTTGGGGAGGGCTGTGGCAGCGGGTTCGCTCAAGAAGGCTTGTGCTGTGGCGGTGAGAGATTCTTCGGCCATGGCCGGGGCGATCAGAGTGACGCCGAAGGGGAGGCCGTTCGGGCGGAAGCCTGCGGGGATGGCGAGGGCGCTGAGATCGAGCAGGTTGACGAAGTTGGTGTAGTAGCCGAGCTGGGTGTTGCGGCCGATGGGGTCTTCGGCTACCTGGGCGTGGGTGAAGGTGGTGCCTGTTGTGGGTAACAGCATGGCATCCATCTGGGGCCACTGGGCTTCGGTAATCGTGCGGAGGTCGGCGAGTTTGTAGATTGATTTGTAGGTATCGACAGCGGTGTACTTGCGAGCACCGAGGATGATCTTGGCGACGACGGGGTTCATGTCGGCTTCGTGGGCTGTTGCGAAGGCTTCGATGGCGGCTAGACGTTCTGCTACCCAGGGGCCGCTGTAGAGCAGGTCTGCGGCCTGGCGGAAGGGGGCGAAGTCGAACTCGACGATGGTAGCGCCTAGTTTGGTGAAACGGTCGATGCTGTCGCGATAGAGCTTCTCTGCTTCTGTGTCGCCGAAGAATTCGAGCTGGCTGGCCTTAGGGATGCCGAGGCGGAGCGTGGTGGCGGGCCAGGCAGCACCTTTGCTTGCCACCAGGGGCCGGGAGAGGAAGTCAGTTGGATCGGGCTTGGCGGCGGCTTGAAGCACCTTGAGGG
>CANGVB010000398.1 GCA_947456995.1 Bryobacteraceae bacterium
AGCGATGGCCTGGCTGTCTGCCTTCAACCAGATTCTGCTCTCTGCCCTCTTTCTGGGAGCCTTCTACTGCTTCCTGCAATACGCCGATTCAAGAGGAAAAAAATGGCTGGCTGGTGCCTGGATCTGCTACCTGCTTGGCTTCGGAGCACTCGAGAGCATTATCGTTTTCCCTGCCGTGCTGCTCGCCTGGGCTTTGCTTCTCGATCGAAGTAAGTGGCGGCTCTGCCTCCCTTTCTTTGCCCCTGCAATCTTGTTCACCCTCGCTCACCTCTTTTGGATTCCCAAAGCCAAAGATGCTCCAGCGTACCGGATGTTCTTCGACCTGAGTCTTTTCGAGTCGGTAGCGATCTACTGGCAATGGCTCTTTGCAGCGGTCCGAATCAAGAACTTTGGCCCCGAATGGGCCTGGCTGGTTACGCCTTCCAACTGGATTCTTACTCCGGCTGTGCTTGGCTTCATTGCCTGGCGCACGTGGAAACGGGATTTCCTGCCGCTCTTCGGCCTGATCCTCAGCATTGGCTTGATCGCGCCCATGCTGCCACTCCGAGACCATCGAACAGACTACTACCTGGCTAGCGCGTCGCTGGGACTCATGATGGTGCTCGGGCTGTTTACCATCCAGTTGCCCAAACCGGCATCTCTTGTGCTGCTTCTTTATGTGGTGCCCAGTTTTATCGTGCAGCAGGCAACCTTTGAGTGGTATCTGGACCGGACAGCTCCGATTCGGCCGCTCATTCGAGGCCTTCAGCACGCGGCGCTATCTCATCCAGGCAAATTGATACTGGTTGAAGGAATCACAGAAAGCGTTTATGAAAGTGCCCTGGCCGATGAGGCGCTCAGGCTGATTGGAGCTCAGAATATCCGCCTTGTCCCCGGCTCAAAACCGGATGGAAACCCGCTCACAGTGGCCCCCGAAACAGCAAGGATCGCCTTTGAAAAGGAAGCAGCCACGGTCTATCGCTTTAACGGCTCCGTTTTGCAGGATGTCACCCGGGAATGGGAACGAGGCCCCGCCCTCAAGCTCTCCACCGGGCTTTCACCGGAAATTCTGGCCGGCGACCCCATCTTCAATTCACAATTTCTCCAGGGCTGGTACGGCATCGAAGACGGCCACCGCTGGCTCTCTGCCAAAGGTTCAGTCCAATTGGGCGGCCCCTTTGCAAGTAACGCTCAAGTCCACATAAAGGCTTATGCTCCAGCGGAACTCGGAGCTGTTGAGTTCCGGATACGCTGCAGAGGCAATTTGATCCACACTGCCAAACTCAACCCCGGCGATGTCGAGATCCTGTTCTCGCTCCCTCCTGCGCTACAGCCCTTACAATCACTGGTTCTGGAACTGGAAGCATCGAAAACAGTGCGACCACCGAATGACGGTCGCAACCTGTCGCTCGTCTTCGAGCAGATCTCAATTCGATAACCGACGCAACAAATAGCGGATATTCAACGTCTACTTGAAAACAAACCTAACGGTCCTCAAAAAAAAACCGATAAGCAAAGGCAGACGTTTACACTATGCATCTAGATTTGTGTAGGCTTCTCCCGGTTTCGGGATCAGATCTTTGAATTTTTCTCGCTGTTGACCCATTCCAGTTCCCAGTGACGCGTTTATACCGAAGACGAAAATTTCTTCAGTTCTTCTGAATTCGATAGCAACTGGGGCTTGACAGCCGTGTTATACTTCCTTGAAGTCGTTTGACAGCCCGCGCCCAAAGCATAAGCGTCCGTTAGGAATTGTGTGTGTTTTTAAGGCCTTGGGAAGTAAATGGCAACCTGCCTCGCAGCATCGCAATCGTCGCGGAGGACGCAAAAAGCAACCTCCGGCGTCGCGATAGCAATCATCTTGCAAAGTGATTCCGGCGGATTTGACATGTGGCTAGGATTATTGTGGCTTAATTCGATATGAGCATCGACCACTAAGATTTTTTTGAAACTTTCGCCAGATTTTCTCGTCTGTACAGTAACAAGAACGACAGAAACCAGAATGAAGGCAATCGACAAATGAATGGATCAGCAGCCTGAAGAATTGGCCAGACAAACCGGTCTGGTGGGTGACGGATGGCAGGAATGGCTTAAACAAAGCCAACCACTAGGTAAAAGGACAAAAAGGAAAAAATAAAATGACAAAGTCAGAACTCAACAAATTGAAGGACACTCTCGAAAAGAAGCAGGCCGAACTGCTCAAGGTAATCGTAAATCGTGAAGGGATCGAAATCGAAAAGAGCCCCGACGCCCTTGACGAAGTACAACACGCCGCTGAGCGCGAGCTTGCGATTCGCAACCTCGACCGCGACAGTGCCCTGCTCCGGAACGTCCGCGGCGCCCTGGGACGCTGTGCAGACGGCTCCTACGGTGTTTGCATGCACTGTGAAGAAGACATCAGCCCCAAGCGCCTCAACGCAGTGCCCTGGGCCGCCTTCTGCATCACTTGTCAGGAAATCGCTGACAAAAACCAGGCCATGGGTCAGGAAAGCTTTGACGACATGCTCGTCACTGCATAACCACATATCCCGGGAGGCGTTGCCCGCAATTGGCAGTCCGCCCCCTTACCGCAAGCACAATTGCAGAAAAACCGCCTGAGCCACTGGCTCAGGCGGTTTCTTATTTTGGCACTCTCGTCTTAAGGACGAAGCAATTCCAGCAAGCCGATCAGTTCCTCGATTTGTTCCGCCGTGAGCCGCTCCATCTGTGTGGCATG
Organism: Bryobacteraceae bacterium; assembly: GCA_947456995.1. GTDB lineage: Bacteria > Acidobacteriota > Terriglobia > Bryobacterales > Bryobacteraceae > Bryobacter. The sequence continues at coordinate 2,696 of CANGVB010000398.1, forward strand.
GAGATCAAGCAAGGGCTGATCGAGTTGTGCAAGCAGGTCGAGACCACCCTGGGTAATCTTTACCATCACCACGCGGCGGTCACTCAGCGAGCGGGATCGCACAATCAGTTCACGAGTCTCCAGACGGTCCAGCAACCGCGTGATGTCCGGATCATGCGAAACCATTCGCTGCGCCGCTTCAGTGCAGTTGAGGCCATCCGGGCCGGCCACGCGCAGGCTTCGCAGCATGTTGTATTGAGTGGTCGAGATATTCGAACCTTTACAGAGTTCGGCCAGGCCCTGCAACAAAAACTCGTAGCTCCGGGCCAGGTTGAGAAAGGCCTCTTCCTCGCGGCAACTAAAGGGCTTATTTTGTGAGATTTCGGCGGCTATCTTACCAGGCATGATTTCATCATTCTGATTACTGCGGATTGGATCGACGATTTCCGCTGGCAGGTCGATCATATCTGTTTGGCAGCTCTACGGTGGAGCCTTCACGCGAAAAATTCTCATATTCGCGGCCCTGGTAGGAGTAGCGAACGTACAACTCTTTAACCATTGAAGGGTAAGGATCCCCTCCCATACTTGTATTGTCGACCCGCAGCTTTAGCTGGTCTCCACGGATCGCCTCACGCAGCAAGTCGGTCACCATGTTGCTGCGACCGCGAGCCCGGTACTCAGCCGCCAGAATCACCAGCTGGGAACTTGAAACGGGCATCGAAGCTGCACCCGAGTTTTCGGGCAAAACCAGCTGGGCATTCTCTGCAACGGTAACCGAACGGCGCTGGTCCTGATAACTGTAGTCCACTCTGAGGCTCTTGCGAACGGCAGGAGCTGGGTCTCCTCCCATCGTGGCGTTAGTAACGTCCATCTTGACGCTGTTTCCAGAAATCTGCTGGTTCAAAAGTGGAGTGACGTCACGCCAGCGGTTGCCTTCTCCATACTCGGCCTTGACGATCTCAAGAGCACCACGAACGGGCCTCGCCCTGCCGCCGCCAAACAAGCCCCGCCCTGGCTCGCCCAACCGCACGTAGGCCAGATCCTGGAAGTTGTCAGTCTGGGTTCTGCCCCGGAAAACATAACGAACCCGAAGTGTTTTGGGCACTCCCGGCAAGGGGTCGCTCAGGGTCTCGCCATCAACACGAAACTCAACGCCATTTCCGCGCACCAAGCCCTGAACCCGAGCCGTGACGTCCTCCCAGCGGTTGTCAGCCCCATACTCCGCTTTGATGACCTGAAAGCTTGGCCCCATGATCTGAGCCAGGGCCGCAAAACTCCAGCCTGCCAGCAAAAGGAATACTTTCATGAATGGCCCCCGATTTTGAATTAGAGGCGCTCCTCAGTCGCAGCCTGAAGAGTTACCTGAAGCTTCATCCGCTTACCGCTGCGAATCAACTCCACCTCTACGGTATCGCCCGCCCGTTTGCCACGCAACGCACGGGGTATCGAATTAGCATCTTCCGCCTTTCGGCCATTGATCGAAACCAGCAGGTCGCCACCGATAGCAACTTCATAACGGCCAATGACGACGGCGCGGTTGCCACCGCGAATGCCCGCTGTCGCGGCTGAAGATCCGCGGCGGATGGTTTGAACCAGCAAACCTCCCTCGGCGGGATAACCGAGCTCTTCAGCCAGGTCGCCACCGATCGGCAGTACAGTGACGCCCATCACAGGGGGAGCATACTTCTTACCGCTGGCATAAGAATCCAGCATTTCGCGGGCCCGGTTGATCGGCATGGCAAATCCGATTCCGATCGAACCGGCCTGACCAAAGATTGCCGTATTGATTCCAATTACATTGCCCTGGGAATCGAGCAACGGCCCACCCGAATTGCCGGGATTG
>CANGVB010000399.1 GCA_947456995.1 Bryobacteraceae bacterium
CAATTACATCGCTAAGCTGAATTCGCCGGGAAGGGCATCAGCCTGGCCTGTCCCTACCGCATCTTTCCATTCTCCTCAATGTTTTTGAGGTGTTTTCGGCCAAATCCAGCACAAGCTTCCTGCCGGTCTTCGACCCGATCTCCTGAGCTACAATTTCAAACTCTACGGAATCAATCACTTAGCCAGAAACCCAAAGAATCCGGCTAGCCCAAATTTTGAGAATTTTGCAGGGGGGACAGTCATACCTGCACCAGCCAAGTGGTCAGCCTGATCTGCACCTTGCGAAAAGCCCAATAAAATCGGGCCTTCGGCTAACCTCTTAATCGTTCCCAGCCTTGATTTCCCGCCGCTTCCAAACTGCAAAAGTACCGCTATCTCCTGCCTAAACAACAACTTAGTAACGAAAGCTCACAAACTCAAAAATTGACAAATTTCTCGAATTTCCGCCTGGGACAGGTCGACGCATTCGAGGAAGAATTCAAGGATCCCGGTGCTTGCCAGAAATCAGGCACTCCAAGTTAGCTTAAATTGTCGAACCCGACAGCCTAAGCAGGACCCTCATCCTGGGTTATGATTCACTCCACTACCAATCCACCATTGGATGAATATGCCGTTTCATGCATACTGAGGGTATGGCATGGGAAGTTGAATTCACCGAAGAGTTCCAGCAATGGTGGGACTCCCTCGGAGCAGGCGAGCAAGACGATGTCGCACTCTCTGTGCGTCATCTCACAGAATTCGGTCCCGCCCTCGGTTTCCCGCACAGCTCGAAAGTTGTCACTTCGCGCCACCCGCAAATGCGAGAATTGCGCACTCAAAGCGGAGGAAGGCCGCTACGTACACTCTATGCCTTCAACCCTTTGCGAACCGCAATCCTGCTGATCGGCGGTGACAAAACTGGTGATGACAGGTGGTACCAATCCTTGGTGCCTATTGCAGACAAATTATTTGACCAACATCTCAAAGAATTGAAAATGGAAGGAAGAACATAATGCCAACCCGCAAGTTCAGCGAACTCATTCAGGCGATGCCACCGGAAAGACAGCAAAACATTGAAAAGCGCTTTGAAGAAAGCCTCGCCTCCATGCCTCTCGATGAAATCCGAAAAGCCCGCGAAATGACTCAAATCCAACTCAGCGAAATCTTGGGCGTCCACCAGAGCGAAGTCTCCAAAATCGAGCACCGCTCCGACATTTGTGTTAGCACCCTGGTCGACTATGTCGAAGCGCTCGGCGGGCATCTCGAGATCCGCGCCGTCTTTCCCGATCGCCAGATCCAGATCAGCCACTTTGAAGGCCTACCCCGCTAAAAACGATATCTCGAACCAAACTGGACTAAGAAGGGAATCCCGTGGCGTATGGCCGCACATCGAATAGGACACGAAAGGGTGGATGCAATGGAGCAGCTAGCGATTGTCGATAATTCCCTTTACGGCCAATTGCTGGCGGTCAGGGTACCTCGCGCGATTACAAGCGATGCAGAATACGGCCGGCTTGCCAGTGAGCTGGAGGCGATCGACAGCGACATGAATGCCACCAGTGAACTTCGAGCCTATGGCGAATTGCTTGGTGCTCTGCTTGCAGCCTATGACCGCGAGAAGCCTCTTTTTGGCGAGGAAGCGCGGGCGGCGGATGTCCTCGCCCTACTCCTCGAGGACCGTGGCTTGAAGCCCATTGACCTCGCCCCAGTGGCTGGCGGTCGAGCCTATGTCAGCCAACTGCTTTCCGGCAAGCGAGGCATCAGCCGGGAAATGGCAAAGAAACTAGGCGCCTTCTTTCAAGTCGATCCCCTGCTCTTTATCGACTGACGACAACTCGAAGCATTTACGCCGTTTGGCTCATAGCCCGCCTCAGGCAAGCAGTCTGCGGTTCAGCATCCCCATCAAACGATCTACCGTAAACCTGGCCAAGTCAGCATTTCGCACACGCGAAAAATCCGCTGCTGCAAACCCCGTCCTCTCCTGCGCCGCCCTCGTGGTCAATTTCATCCGGTCCAGCGTCTTGATAATTTCCGCTGCTCAAATTGCCTTCAACTGGTCTACATCTGCCTCGGGCCGCCCCAGATCGGCAAACACATTCCCGCTTCCTCGAACCAGTTCCAACTTCTCGGTTTTCATCACAACATCTCCCAGCTCAAGTCGATTTCGCACCATTCTCTTCCCATGCCATCGGCTTCCTCATTCCCGGCCAGAAAAGTACTCAACTGCGATGATGTCATATTTGACAACAGCCATCAAAGCCTCCGGCCTGCAGACCGAACGGCAAACATCTCCTCGATCTCAGCATCCGCTGCTTTCCAGCATTCTCTTCACCCATCAGCTCAAAGCCCCGTAGACTCTCATTTCCGATATGCTTGAAATCATGACGGCCATCTTCGCAACTCAAATTGAGATTGACTCAAGCGGTGTGGCCTGGCTTGCGGGCACCAACGTAAAGGTAGTTGAAGTCGTCCTCGACAAACTGGCCCATGGCTGGAGCCCGGAAGAAATTCACTTTCAGCATCCCCACCTCTCTCTGGCCCAAATTCACGGCGCATTGACCTACTACTACGAAAATCAGTCAGCGCTCGATGCTCAAATGGCTCGTACACAGCAAGAGTCCATGGCCTTGGCGATGAAGGTATCTGATCCCGCCTTCCAACAAAGATTGAGCGACTTGAAACGAGCCCGTTGAGCGTCAAATTTTACATGGATGCCCATGTACCAAGGGCAGTCACTACCGCATTACGGCTCCGTGGGATCGATGTCATCACCGCGCAGCAAGATAAAGCAGATACCCTAAGTGACGACCTGCTCCTGCAACGAGCCTCTTCCCTCGGCCGAATCCTGATCTCACAGGATGACGACCTGCTCCGTGAGGCTACGCTCCTCCAGCGGCAGGGCACTGAGTTTGCCGGCGTAATTTACGGCCATCAACGCTTGGTAAGCATAGGCCAAATGGTGGAAGATCTAACCTTAATTGCAACTGCTACAACTGCCTCGGAGTGGTTGAGCCGGATCGCCTATTTGCCACTCTAACTACCGAGCTCCGTGAATTTCAAGCCTGCTGATAGGGCTAAAGCGACGGCTAGTGGCACCTCCTGAGAGTCTATCTGGAATAAGCATTTGGACGTCCTCTGTATTCCACCGCCCCCGCCGTCTCGACAGCCATCACACCCGTCCCGATCCTCGATTCCGCCCCAAATAAATACCTGAAAACTAGTCCTTGACAACCTCTCCAATCAGGCGCAGAATCAAGCCAAAAGGAGAAGTCAAAAGAGATCAAAGTCCGCTTGTGACGGACTTCAAAAGCCAATCTCGGCTGAACCTTTAACCTTAGGGAGGCCCCATGGATCCTGACCAGAAAAGGGGCGGCGACGGATTTCGACTCGCATTCCTCAACCTCTGAGGGCTTGGGCATAAACATCAATTGCGGCACAAAGTTTGCCATCACGGCACAGCCGCCGATCGCGTATCAAACCAACGCAGCCCATCCAAGCGCATCGCTCTCCGCCTACCGCCCCTAACCTATTCCTCCCTTCCTACCTATAGCCCCCCAGATTCGCAACCGGCAAAATCCCCAGTCAAACCAGGCCATAAGCGAAGCACCCTCCCCTCTTCACAATAGAAACCTATGGGCCGCCAGGACGGAAAGAGCTTGCGATCCTCTGCTTTAGCAACAGCTGAAGCTACTACTTACTGAGTTGTGAACTCTTTCTTGCTCGTTGTTACTGAGAATCAATTCTATGCTTCAATCTCTTTGAGCTTCAAAAACCCTTGAAAAGTACTAGCGCTCTTGCAATCCATTGCTTTGCGGAGCATACTCAAGCCAGAGGTAGCATATGAAGAGATATTTTGCTTCTTTTGCGCCTGTCATGACAGTTCTTGCCTTGGCAGTCGGGATGCCTGAACCTGTAAGAGCGAATATCATGAACTTCGAGGACCTCCCCTCAGGTTCGATTCTTAGCTCAGGATTTAGCCAGGACGGCATTCAACTTTCCCTTGTTTCTGGGCACTACGATATTTGGGCTTGTGGACTGATCGTCCTTTGTCCTGCAGCCAATGGTAATGTTGCCGGCCTCGACATTCTCAGTCCAGGGCCACCCTCAACCGTTCGAATCTCGCTAGTCGCTGGAAATTCTTTCAATTTGGACAGCATCGAAATCGTGGCTGCCTTGCACCTTCCAAGTGAACTCAGTTTCATGAGGGCTTCTGATGGGAGAATTCTCTCCTTCAACACTCCTGGTCAATTCACTGGCTTCGATGGGATTCAATACTTCGATCTATCAAGTAATGTAGGCATCGCTGGTGCCTTCTTGTTTGACAACATCGTAGTAACTTCAATCCCTGAACCATCCACCTCACTCACGGCACTTGGGGCTTTGATCCTTGGAATGACCTTGATTCGGCGGCGATCCATGAGGCCAAGTGGTCAGCCTGATCTGCACCTTGCAAAAAAGCCAATAAAATCAGACCTCCGGCGAAGTGCCCCTTAGGCAGTGCGCCGATGCGGGCCCCGCTCAAAGACGGCTATCTGCG
>CANGVB010000400.1 GCA_947456995.1 Bryobacteraceae bacterium
CGCCTCTTCCAGGTTCACCGAATTCACTTCAAGCAAGCGTCCTGTCGAAACGTCGAGGGTATTGCGGGCTCGGCTATAGTTGGCCAGCGCCGTCACTTCAACACCCTGTGCTGTAGCTAGATCGCGCTGAGCCTGAATCACAAGGAAGATCGTCGAACTGCCGAGTGCATACTTCTTCTGTTCGGCTTCGAGCGTCTGCTCCTGCAGGCGACGGCTCTTCACAGCCGATTCGTGACGGGCACGAGCCTGCTGCAGACCGATGACGGCATTGGTCAGTTCGAGGCGGATCGAGTTGATCTGACGCACTTCCTGCAATTCCTGCTGGCGCAGGCGCAAGGTGTCGTTCGCGTAGTCGGCTTGCGCAGCACGGTTACGAATCGGAACATTCAAATTGAAGCCTACTGAGTAGTCCGGGAAGTTCCGGCGCGCCAATTGGCCAAGGGCTGAACCGTAGTTCCCAAGGAAGAACGGATCGACAACTCGAAGTCGGCCTCCTGGTGCGGCAAGCGTGTTGATGCCACCAGCGAGACCGTTGTTGGTGAAGCTCGCGGCCGCATCCAGCGAAGGAAGCAGCGCGCTCTTGGACCCAGCGATACCAATCTTGGTATTCGCGATATTGATTTTGGTCTGTTCGAGTTCTGGCCGCTTGCTAATTGCCTCTTCGATCAAATCCTTAACCTGACTCACCTCTTCAGTGGCAGGTACGCGAATCTGGTCGGTCGGAATGATTCGGGCATCGGCAACTGCCGGGCTGGCAATTCCGTTGCGGCTCAGGGCGTTCTTAATGATCGCTTCCTGTTGGAGCAACTGCGTCTGGCTCACCGTGAGGTCCTGCTGAGTTCGGGCCACTTCGGCTTCGGCGCGAACGATTTCGATCGGAGCAAGGGTTCCAATCTCCACCTGCTTCTTGTTGTCTTCAAACAGCTTTTGCGCCAGATCAACAGCTTTCTGCTTCACGGCGACATCCTGATTGAAGGAAACCAGATCCCAGTACAGATTAATCGTCGAGCTGACGGTCGTGATTACCTGAAGCTTGAAAGTCAAATCAGAAACCTTCAGATTGTTCTTGGCAACGCGAATATTACGGTTGTTGACGGCGCGTCCAAAGCCCTGCAAAAGCCTCTGATTCAATTGCAGCTGCACGTTGTTTCGCGTGAAGGGATTCAAGTCGTTGTTGGGCGAGTTGGAGCTGATGTTGTTGCTGCCATACGCGAGGGTCGCTGTCGTACCTGAAAGGAACTGCTTCTGGATGCTTGTATTGAACACGTCTGCGCTGGTAACCAGTGCTGACGTACCGATCGCGAACGAGTTGGTTTGCGGGCTGGACTGCTTGTTGTGGAAATAGCTCGAACTCCAGACCGGATCCAGGTTGGGAATCGCCGAGCCAGTCACGGTAAAGACTGTTCCCGTATTGCTGCCGGAATTGGCACCGCCACCTGCTCCCTGGCCACCACTGTTCGTACCAAATCCTCCGCTTACCAGGTTCGTGGCGGAATTCGCTCCGGCAGTAACGTTGGTGGTGACACCACGGATCTGGCCGCCGGCTTCTGCGCGAGCATAGTCGATCTTGGCGAGCTCAGGGCCGTAGCGCTGAATCTCGATATCGATGTTGTTCTCCAGCGTCAGCGCAATCGCATCCTGCAGCGACAGGTAAAGCTTACCGGCGCGCAGCAATTGCTCAAGACGGTTCGAGTTGCCCATGCGAATAGGGTCGAAATCGCGGGGACGATAATTCTTGGTGAGCCAATAAGTATTCTTATCGAAACTCGTGGTCATCACCGGAGCTTTCTGGGCAAAGCCAACCGAGGTGGTCAAGGTCAGCGCTAGACAGAGAACGGCAAGGCTCTCGCGTAAAGTTTTCATGGATGGATTCCGGGCTAAAAGTGCTGGTATTACAAACGAGACGACGAAGTGATTTGTTCCCAGCGATTTTCGAAGCTTTCAATAGCTTAACAAGAGAGCGCTATTCTGTGAGGAAAGATGATTGATTCTACTGCCGCAACTTTATCGGCCTTTCGCGAAACTGGCGCATACCTCAGCGGCCACTTCCGCCTCACCAGTGGTCTCCATAGCCCTGAATATTTGCAATGCGCCAAAGTGCTCCAATACCCGGAGCATGCCTCAAATTTCGGGCAGCAGATCCGCGCAGCCCTCAGCAACCTCTCCGTCGACGTCGTTTGCGCCCCCGCAATGGGCGGCCTGATCATCGGTCACGAAGTCGCCCGCGCCTTTGGTGTCCGCTTTATCTTCACCGAGCGTGACGGCGAAGGCAACATGACCCTCCGCCGCGGCTTTGCCATCAACCCCGGCGAAAAGGTTCTCATCGTCGAAGACGTAATCACCACCGGCGGCAGCACCCGCGAAGTTGTCGAACTTCTCAAGGCAGCCGGCGCAGAAGTCCTCGCCGCCGCCTCCATCATCGATCGCAGCGCAGGAAAAGCCGATGTCGGCGTGCCCAGAGTCGCTCTCGCCACCCTCGAAGTCACTGCCTACGAGCCGGCCACCTGCCCGCTCTGCGCTCAGGGCCTGCCCGTCGTAAAACCCGGCTCGCGCCCCACCTGAGCCATGAGGCGCTTGAGCATCCTCATCTCCTACGACGGCACCGCTTATCACGGCTGGCAAGTACAGCCAGGCCTGCCCACAATCCAAAGCACCATTGAGAAGGCCCTCTCCGTGATTGAAGGCCAGCCCGTCAAGATCGAAGGCAGTGGCCGCACCGACGCCGGCGTCCACGCCCTCGCCGTCTGCGCTGCCTTCAACCTGAAAAACCCGATTCCAACCGACAACCTGCGCAAGGCCCTCAACCGCCTCCTCCCCTTTGACATCCGCATCACCAAGGTCGAAGAGCGCCCCGCGAACTTCCATCCGCGCTTCCAGGCCACCGCCAAGACCTATGAGTACCGGATCTGGCGAGAGGAGGTCTGCCCGCCCTTTCTCCGTCGCTACGTCCACCATCATCCCTATCCACTGGATGAAGCTGCCATGATTGCCGCCGCCGCCCGCTTCGCTGGAGAACACGACTTCTCCGCCTTTTGCAGCACCGATGAAAGCGACATTCTTGGCAAGTCAAAAGTACGCACAATCTTCGAAAGCAAACTCTGGCGCCACCAGGAAACCCTGTATTTCCGGGTGCGCGGCAGTGGTTTCCTCAAGCACATGGTGCGCCACCTCACCGGCTTTTTGCTCGAAGTCGGCAAGGGCAATAACACCCCTGAAGACCTGATAGAGGTCCTGAAAGGCCCTCCCGCGAAAGTCGCTTTTTCGGCCCCCGCGCAAGGCCTCCATCAGATCAGTGTCGAATATCCGCTACCCTAGGGGTTGCAGATGTCAGAAGCTCTAACCAATTTCCGCTTCCGGATCGCCGGAGTCGGTACGGCGCTACCAAGCGTCGCCCTTACAAACGAAACCCTGGCCGGTGAGCTGGGAGTCGAAGAAGGCTGGATCATGGCCCGCTGTGGAATCGAACAGCGCTATCAGTCGAATCTCGAAGAAACCACACTCAGTCTTGCGGTAGCCGCCTCACGCAAAGCTCTTGAGTTCAGCCCGCTCCCCAACCCGGACCTCCTCCTCTGCTCCACCTTCACCCCGCAGTACATGCTTTGCCCCACTGCGCCCGCAATCGCTCGCGAACTCGACATGCCTCCAATCGGCGCCTTCGACATCAACGCAGCCTGCAGCGGCGCGGCCATTGGCTTTCTCACCTCGATCAACTTCCTCGCCACCGGCTTCGCTAAGCGAGTCCTGCTGGTCTGCAGCGACACGCCCACCAAGTACCTCAAGCAGACCGATCGCAACACCCGCATCCTCATGGGTGACGGTGCAGCGGCAATGGTTCTCGAAACTACTGACGATTGCCAGTCGCGCATTCTCTCCTGGCTCTGGGGCAGCGACGGTTCCGGCAAGCAGATGTTCCACGTGCCGGGTGGTGGCAGTGCTTTGCCGCCCGCTTCACTTAACGGCGCTGACAACGATGAGCTAACCGTTTCGATGGACGGCCGCAGCCTCTTCCGCTTTGCCGTAGAAAAAGGCTCAGAAGCCATTGCCGCTCTAATCGAACAAGCCAAACTCACCGTCGGCGACGTCGACTTCGTAATCGTCCACCAGGCCAACCAGCGCATCATCCAGGCTCTCATCGATCGCAGCGGCATCGGCCAGGATCGCTGGATCTCCAACATCGGCGGCGTCGGCAATACCGTCGCAGCCTCGATTCCCCTCGCACTCGCGCAGGGCATGGATCAGGGCGTCTTCCATCAAGGCCACCGCGTTCTCGTACTCGGCTTCGGCGCTGGGCTCACCTGGGCTGGCTTCCTGATGCAGTGGTAGTCTACTCGATCTTGCCGCTATCACCCGTGCGGTGATCGCTAATCTGAAAACGAAGAAACTCATGCACTGCAGCCAGGGCCTTCTTGTCTTTGGTCGCAATCCGTACACGCCCACCCTTGGCTAATTCTTCAAAGCGATAGCTCACCTCAGCCTTACGCACCTTCATCACATCAGTGCCAGGAACCTTCTGGC
>CANGVB010000401.1 GCA_947456995.1 Bryobacteraceae bacterium
CTACGTCGACTGCGGTGGCGTGTGCGCCCAGAGCAGAGAGTGCGGTTGAGAATGAGGTAAACATTTATTTCTTTCTTGATATCCTGAAAAATCTTGTGGACTGGGTGCGGGAACTACGGTGCCGGAGTTTCTGTTGGGGTTAATCTGGCAACCAGTAGCTTCATCTGGTTCTTGATATCCACCAGCTGTTCGGTTCCGGTGAATTGATTGAGCTGGGTGATGTATTGCATGCTGTCAGCAGGCTTGCTTGGGTCCTGATTTTTGATCTGGGCAATCAGCAACTGCAAGAAGACCTCCTGATTTGCCAAATCATTGGGGTCTGCTTCGCCTTTCTTTTTGGGGTCGGCAGCTTCGGCACGGCCAGCCAATCTGGTTGTGTCAAAGGTGGGCTGTTGGATACCGGTCAAGTTTAGATTCGAAGTCATGGAATGCTCCTTTTCTTGTGTTCTGGCCTGAGCCTAGGGTTCAAGCTGTTCGTCAAATTCGTTTTGCCAGGCCTGTTCTTTTTTGCGGTTGCGGCCTTGCTCGGATTGGTTCTGGGCATCTTTGCGATCTGCCGGAGAATCATCAAAATTGAAGCCTTGCGAGGAGGTGCCGGCATTCACAACCGGTTCGCGCATCGAATCGAATTGATTCGACGATGGCAAGATGCTTTCGGCGCGGCGGCGACTATCAAAACCGAGATCTGGCTGCGGGACAGTTGCAGCGAGCTCAGCCGGACGGGCAGTCCAGTTTTCGGTTTGCAGTTTGTTGAGAAGGGTTGGCATCGACTCCTCGATACGGCCCTGAATCTCGGTGTTGGGCGAAGTAAATTGCAAAGTGAGATCGTTGTTGCGCTGATTGAAGATGAGGTCGAGGTGGCGGGCCGGGGCACCGATTGCCGCACTCGAATCATTGAGCGGAATGCGAATTGAAATGGTCTTGGCTTCGCGTGAAGCAAGCGGAGTTGGAGGGGCTTCGGGAACAAAGGCAGCTCTCGTGCGCTGAGTAGCAGCAGCAGGCGGGGGAGGCGCGGCTTGGGTGGGACCGGAGGCGGTGCGAGGTGCTGGCTCGAGGGAGTGTGGAGCCGGTGATGGAGAGGCGGCTTCCGAACTGGTCTTCAAGACGGGAGTATCTTGCACTGGTGTTGTGTCTGGAACCGTTTGCTCGAGGGCGAGCTTCGGTGCTTCATTGGAAGTTGCATCGGCTTCCACATTGGGATCGCGCGGAGCGGTGGTGGCTGTTGGCTCGGCCAATTCGGGCTTTAGATTGACGCTCGCGCCTGGAACTGCGGGGGAGGACTCCTGTTTGGGCTCATCCACTGCCGGTTGAAAGTCAACAGTTGGAGTTTTGGGGAGAATTCGCTCACTCACTTTGCGCTTCAGATTGACGACGGTTTCGAGTGGCGGTGGCTCGATAGTGGGCACGACTTTTGAATCTGCCGGGATGGGTGCTGGATTTGCCGCAATGTTTTTTTCACCCGAAACGCTATCTGAGGTAGTGTTGGAACTTTTCGTTTTCTGTTGAACAGGTATCGAGGGCATTGGTTCAAAAGCTGCAATGGTCGACTGCATCGCGGGGTTTTCGATGGCGGCTTCTTTTCTGGACGGCTCGGGGGTGGGCTCAGCGACCGGGCGTGGTAGCTCTATCTCTGTGGCTTCGAGGGCCTGAATCTCTTCTTTTGCAGCTTCCGTTGTTGAACCGGTGAGGGGCTGGGCTGGCTGAATTGGCAGAGCAGAAGCTAGAGGAGTGGGGAGAGGGCTTGCTTCGGGGGCGACCATGCTCGCGGCGATGGGGCTGGCTTCAGTGTCATCTGCCACCGCTGTAGTAGCCGATGCCGTAACGGGTTGCCAGAGGATTGAAGCCTGAACTGCTTGACCGCCAACAAGGCTCAGAATATCGGCTGCCATGACGGGGGTACCTTTGCCGCTGCGAGTACTATCCTCGGTTGTCCCAGAAGACGGAGAGACCTGAGCCTCGGACACAGCGGAGTTGCCACCTTCTTGCCAAGCTGAGCCCTGGCCAGCGGCAATGGGCTCTGGGAGCACCTGCTGTTGGAAGATCGTCGCCCACATTCCGAGCAGCGCGGCCATGCCTGTATCGGAAGCGGTGCCATTGGCAGCTTCCGTGCTCTCAGCAGAGCGACCGAATTCCGGCTTGGCATCGAAACTGATCGATGCGGCCGTCTGAGGTAGAACGGCGTCAAGGCTGGTCATGGATGGCATCACGCAAGATCAACTTGCACGCGCAATGCCAAATCGAAAATGGCCTTTGGTTACCAGATTGCAGTTCTCCATTGCAGCAGAACCATGGACACAACTACCAGCATCCTCGCCAGCGGACTTCGCGCACGCGCTGAGAGCCTCGATATTGTGGCAAACAACTTAGCGAATACAGGCACTCCAGCCTTTAAATCCGAGCTGGAACGCTATAGCCTGTATGGCTCAGAAGAAGCCGCTGCAGCCAATGGCGGCCTTGAATTTACAGGGCTTGCACCGGATTTGCGCAAGTCCTGGATTAACTTCAGCCAGGGGCTGCTTGAGCCGACGGCACGCCCGCTCGATGTCGCCCTTGAAGGCAACGCCTACTTCGTCACAGAATCGCCAGATGGCAATTTGTTGACACGCAATGGCAGTTTCCAAATCGGTACCGATGGTCAACTTCGAACCCGTGAGGGGTTCAAAGTGAAACTGACTCTGCCTGACGGGCAGCCGATCCCACCCACCTTTCGATTCGACCCCGCGCGGGGTATCGATATCGACCGGCAGGGGGTGGTGCGGCAGAATAACATCGCTCTTGCACGGATCGATCTGGTGGAGCCGTCCGAACGCGATCAATTGACCAAATCTGGCAACTCATACTTTGCTCTTAGTGAGACGAACAAGCTGAAGAGAGCGGCGGGAGTTGAAGTGCATCAGGGCTGGCTTGAGAAATCCAACATCGATCCAACAACGGGCAGTATTCAGATGGTGAAGATCTCACGGCAGTTCGAGATGTTGCAAAAGGCCCTGCAATTGCATGGCGAGATGGGGAAGCGATCCACTGAAGAAGTGGGTCGGGTATAGGAACCAAGCATGATACGAGCACTTTATAGCGCTGGCTCCGGCATGTCCGCCCAGCAACTTAACGTGGACAACATTGCCCACAATCTGGCTAACGCCAATACGTCGGGGTTTAAGGCAAGGCGGGCCCAGTTTCAGGATCTGATGTATCAGACGCTGACGCAGCCCGGGGCCTCGGCTGGGGCGCAAACCAACATCCCGAGCGGGCTGCAACTTGGCCTTGGCACGAGAACGGTATCGAACGAAATTCTCTTTTCTCAAGGGGATTTCGCAATGACCAACAATCCTCTCGATCTCGTGATCCAGGGCAAGGGCTTCTTCCAGATCCGCCGGCCAACGGGCGAGACGGCATTTACGCGATCTGGTGGATTTCACCTTGACCGCGACGGCAATATCGTCACCAGTGATGGCGACGCACTGGAACCACAAATCACGATTCCAGCCGAGGCACAAGGGGTGACGATTGGCGCCGATGGCACTGTTAGTTATAGTCTGCCCGGCCAGACGGCAACCCAGGTTGCGGGCCAGATCCAGATCGCTAATTTCGCCAATCCAGCAGGCCTCAACAGCGTTGGTAAGAATCTTTATATGCCGACCGATTCCTCGGGCGAACCTCAAATCGGCACGCCTGGCGGACAGGAAGGTATGGGTGCTTTGCTGCAGGGCTATGTCGAGCAATCCAACGTCAGCGTCGTCAGTGAATTCATCAACCTGATCGTGGCGCAGCGCGCTTACGAGGCGAATTCAAAGATCGTGAAGGCGGCCGATGAAATGTATCAGCAAGCAAATAACGTGACACGATAATGATCTCTTTGCTCATTGCTTTGGCCTTTGCACAGGAGCCTGGCTGCCTGATCATCGACCGCCCGCAAGTCCTGGCAGAAGATCTCGCGACACGCCTGCCCGAGTTTCAGCGCTTGCCCGGTGGCACTGTGCTGAGTGCTTCGCCGGGATATGGCGTGAGGCGCGACTTGTCGACAGCGACGCTGCGAGCCTGGGCACAAAGCTATGGCATCGAAGCGGCTTCGGTTGAGCCTTTGTGCCTCTATCGCAGTGCGGCCAATGATCACGACATCGCCTGGGAGGCAGAGCTTCGGGAAGCGTTGAACAGCTTATTTGGAGTCAAGCCAGGCCCAACGGAAATCGAGGTTCTCGAGCATGCCGTCGCGCCCGGCCCACCGGGCAAACTGAGTCTGGAGCGGAGTGGTTTGAGCTTTGACACGCAGAGGCAGCAATACTTATGGCGAGGCCGCCTCATTGGAAGCGGCTCTTATGCTGCAGTTCGGATTCGATTCGCCTACCATCGCCGACAGACTAGACTGATCACGGCACTGCCCCTCAGTGCGGGCCGAATCCTGAGCCGCGAGGATATCGGAAGTATCGAAGAAGCGTGGCGGCCTGGGAGCCGCGATGGCGAGATTCTGGTGGAGCCTCCAGTAGGAAAGGTGCTTCGACGCTCGCTGCCCA
>CANGVB010000402.1 GCA_947456995.1 Bryobacteraceae bacterium
AGATCCGCCCCGGCACGATTCTGCGTGGTGGCGCTGGCATCTTCTACAATCCTGCAGGCAGTGAGGCAGTGATGCTTCGCCGCCACCGTCAGCTCCCCTTCGGCCCGATTAATGTCATCGACATCAATCAGTTTGTGGCAAACCCACGACGGGTGAGCGATGGGCTGCCGCCGATTCCGAGCCTGAACTTTGCTGCTGCAGTTGCCAACCCGGTTGGGAACTTCCTGGCTGTAGATCCGAACTTCAGGTCGGGCATTGCGCAACAGTACAACCTGCAGATCCAGCACCAGTTGCCCAAGGATCTTGTTTTCAAGGTCGGCTATGTCGGAAACATGGGCCGACGGCTGGAGAACGTTTACAACTTCAACCAGCCGATCCCGGGCCCTGGCGCGCCCGCCCCTCGCAGGCCGCTCTTTGCTCAAGCACCCGGCATCGTCAACGTTGACTTCAATGTCTCGGATGGTTTGAGCTCGTATCACTCACTGCAGACCACCATCGAACGCCGCTTTGCAAATGGAGTTGGCTTCCTTACTGCCTTTACGTGGGCTCACTCCATCGACAACGTCGCCAATCAGTTTGGTGGCGCTGACAACGGACCGATCCCGCAAGACCGCCGCTTCCGCAACAATGATCGCGGCACTTCCGGTCACGACATCCAACGCCGTCTGGTGCACTCGATGAATTACGAACTCCCCTTCGGCCAGGGCCGCAAGTTCTCGGCAGGCAACAAGCTGCTGAACAACCTCATCGGCAACTGGGATACGAATCTCATCGTGGCGGCCCAATCCGGCTTGCCCTTTACCCCTGTGCTGGGCACGTCTGTATCGAATGCCGGTGGAAGCCGTCCAGACCGTTACAAGTCTGGCACGATCGACAACCCGAGCATCGCACGCTGGTTTGACACCTCTTTCGGTACTGCTGCCAGCGGTGCTGCCTGGGGTGCACCGGCCATCTTCACGTTCGGCAACGGTGCTCGCAATATCCTGCGTGGACCCGGCCGTACAAACGTCGACTTCTCGCTGTTCAAGAACTTTCTCATCACCGAGAACTGGAAGCTTCAGTTCCGTACTGAGATCTTCAACCTCTTCAACCACGCACAGTTCGACCTGCCCAATCCGAACGTAGGAACCCCCAACGCCGGCATCATCACCGGTATTGTTGGTACCCCACGTCAGATGCAGTTTGCACTGCGGCTATCCTTCTAGGATGGTAGATCAGCAACAACCGAAAGCGCCCGCTCTTTTGCGGGCGCTTTCGCATTTTCTGCGTTACGTCCTTGCCGTCGGCATGCTGCCCTATGCCATCTCGAAGCTTCAGCTTCTTCAGTTCCAGGTGGCCTCAACCGAATACAGCCGCGCTGTCGGCGAGCTCCCCACCACGACTCTTACATGGCTCTTTCTGGGGCACACACCCTGGCTCCAGTTTTTGCTTGGCGTAGCAGAGTTCATTCCCGCTTTGCTGCTGCTTGCCAATCGCACCCGCATCCTTGGGGCAATATTCATGCTCCCGTCAACCGCCACCGTTTTCATCACCAACTTTGCACTCAATCTGTGGCCTGCCACCAAGGTGATCAGCCTTACGCTTCTACTGATCAACATCGCGCTGCTTGCGGTTGAGTTTCACATCTTCAAACAGGTATTTGCTTTGCTATGGGTTTTGCCGTCTAAGCCATCCGCGCAGCGCTTTTGGATCAGCACCCTCGCTGGCTTCGCCATCGTCTTGAGCGTCTACGCCTTCATCGCATCGGAATCCAGAATTCTTGGCAACGACTTACAGCCCTTCATTGGCACAAGGCAGATCAACCGTCGCGGGGCATGGCTCATTGAGAAGGCAAGCTTCAACGGTAAAGCCATAGACAACCCAGGCGTCTTGCACTTGAATATCTGGAAGAACTGTATCCTCGAAGCCCAATACAGCCGCACCTTTGGCAAATTTACAATTGATCGTTCGAAGTCTCAAATCGAACTGGATTGCCTCCCGGAATACTTCTCAGCCAAACCCTTCATCGCCACTTATACGATTCAGGGCGATACGCTGCTGCTCAAGAGTGCAAGCACTGAGTTGACGCTCAAGCCGCACAATTGGGGCCCGGGGCTACTTAGCGACAAGCAGTAGCGCCGCAATCTGCTTTGCGAGGGCTGCGCCAAACTCGCTCCAACTCTCTGTACCCGGGCGGCTTCCCAGCTTCTTGCTGTGCGCGACGCGCAACTCCATCAGCATGGCCGGCACCTTGTGTGTTCCCCAAAGCCACTGGATCACGTTTGCTCTTCCGGGCCCATCCACTTTCATCCTCGAGAAATAGTCGCGGTCTGGATCAAAGCTTGTTCGCTCTTTTAAGACTGCGTACAAATCCTTGCCGAGTTTGCTGTCGGGCGGGCCCTCCAGATACTCGCCGGTCTCGGTGTTGTGCAGGGTTAGGAAGAGATCGATCTTTTTGCCTTCTTTGAGCCAAGCCTCGATTGCTGATTTTTGAGCCAAAATTTCTGGCCGCTTTGAAACGTCATTGGGAGCATCCCAGTTGCGATTGAGATCGAAGCCCTTCTGGTTGAATCTCACTCCGCCGGCGTCAACGCCATCGGGATCGTTCCATGGGAGGATCTTCCAGACCACACCTGGCGGAAGATTGCGCATGAAGCCTTCACCAGCCCAACTGGTGCCAGCCTCCCAGGCGTGCTGCCGGAACATCATCCAGACTACGGGGGCATCGGCTTTACCACCCGACAGATCGAAGGTCCAAAGCTCGAGCGGCTTGCCACCGATGGTCTTGCCACACACGTCGACGGTGGGCTTCAATTCCTTGCGCAGAAGCCCGAGATTCTTGCCGGTATAGGGCGGGATGTGTGCGACTAAAAAGGTGCCCTTCTTAGGGCGGATGCGCAGCCGCCACTTTGGCTCTTCTGCGTCGTAATCGCCCAAGGCTTCTTGCCAGAGGCCTTTCTTTCCTTCTTTCCAGTAAGGCCGCGTATCTTTTGTGATCGCGCCAAGATTGGCCTTGTAGTTGTACTCGCCCGGCAGATCTACCAGATCGATGATTACCTCTGCGCCTTTGGGCACACCACTTACCTCAAAGGAATACCAGCTTGCCTGCCGGTTGCGGCCATCCTGATCGGTTTGCCCTTTGATGCCCACACGCAGATGTAGCGGGCTTACCGCACTTACTTGCCCCACACTTCCATTCGGAAAATTCGCCGAGACTTTCAGTTCGGCTTGAGCCGCTGCTACGGCGAGCAGTGCGGTGACGAAGAGTTTAGAGTTCATTCTTTGAGAGCTTGGAGGCCAGATATTCGCTGGCTCGCATTGCCAGCGCGCAAATCGTCATCGTCGGATTCTGAGTGCCGGCGGTAACGAAGCTGCTTCCGTCCACCACAAAAAGGTTCTTGATGTCGTGGCTCTGGTTGTAGGCGTTGAGGACGCTCTTCTTGGGATCGCTGCCCATGCGGCAGGTGCCTAGCTCGTGAATGCTGTAGCCGGGCGGGAAGGGCTTGTCGTTGGTGTGGATCACCTCGAAGCCCGCGCTGCGGCAGGTCTCGGCTAGGGTGGCTACGGAGTCTTTCATCATCTCCAGTTCGTTGTCGCCGTACTTACAGTCAAAGTGCAGAACAGGGATGCCGTAAGCGTCGACAACGGTCTTGTTGATCTCGACTCGGTTCTCAAAGCGGGGCAACACATCGCCCATTGCGGTGGCTGAGAACGAGGCGCCGCGCGCGGCCATCTGCATGTCTTCGAGCTCTTTGCCCCAGGCTGGGAAGTACTTTGCGTCGGGGGTGCCGCCGGTTGAGAAATCGAAGGCACAGCCGCGGATGTACTTCTTCTCTTTGCCGTTCTTGAGATTGGCAAAGCGGGGAATGTAGCCGGCTCCACCCACCATGCCTCGTTTGGCCTTGCCGCTTTTGGCTTCAGGCACTAGCGCTACGACGCTGTTGCCGATGTAGCTTTGGTCCATCAAGTAGTGGCCGAGCACGCCGCTGGAGTTGGCGATCTTTGAGTTGAGCAGGAGCCTTGTGCTTTCGAGACATGAAGCGGCGACTACGACCACCTTTGCCTTTATGTGCATCTCGCGTTTGGATTGGCGCTCGACAAAGTGCAGACCATTGGCCTTGCCGGTGTTCTTGTCGATTGAGATCTCTCGTGCAACCGCGTTGGGCACAAGCGTCAGGTTGCCGGTGGCAATTGCGTCGGGCAGCAGGAGGTTGCGGGAGCTTGCCAGGCCGCCGGTGCCGAGGGAGCGGCGGATCTTGGTGACCGTCATGCCGAATTCTTTACCGGCGCGGGCCATGCGTTGGGTGGCTTCGCTGTCGGGTGATTCATCTGGCACGAACAAGCCGTCGGGCAATTGCTTGAGGCCTTCTTTGCGGCCGGAGACACGGAAGATGGGGTCGATACGGTCGTAGTAAGGGGCGAGGTCGGCGTAGCTGATGGGCCAGTTTTCGCCGAAGCCGTCGTGATCTTTGGCTTTGAATTCGTAGTCGCTCAGGCGGAAAGACATGCGCGCCCAGAAGAGG
>CANGVB010000403.1 GCA_947456995.1 Bryobacteraceae bacterium
AACTGCAAAGCCTCAGTTCCCGTTCGAAGCGACTGATCTCGGCAGAATATCTTCCGGACGAAACTATCCTCGATTCTGGAAATCCCGTTGAGTGCAAAGTTGTCCGGGCAATTTACGAGTTGTATCCATTTCAGGTTCGAAGCGAGCGAACATTCTGGATTGACCCTCAAAGGCTGTTGGTGCTGAGTGAATCCAGCAAGCGCGAAGGAAAACTCGGTCCAATGCGCCCCTATGAGATGAACTACATCTATCAAACCTACAATTATCGGCATATGCATCTGGGGAGTCTTCCTGCCAACCAAAGCTTCAAGTTTGATCCACCGGCAAACTTCTTTCAAGTGGACAAACTTGATGTACAAACCGGCTTAACCCAGTCCATTGACATGGTGGGAAAGCCTGCTCCCGATTTAAATGCGATTACCTTTGAGGGCCGTCAAACAAGCCTCTCGGAATACAAAGGCAAAGTCGTGCTGCTGGATTTTTGGGCTACATGGTGCGCGCCATGCGTGGCGCAGATGCCTGCGATGTCAAAACTCTACGAGAAGACCAAGGATCAGGACCTTGTTCTACTCGGGATCAATGATGACGAAGCAATCGATACCGCGCGTGACTTCTTAAACCGCAACGGCTATAAATGGACCAACTTATATAGGGCGAACGCTGGAAGCACCCGTAACAATTTTAAGGTAAGCGCAATACCAACGGTTATTCTTGTCGACCGTGAAGGCAAGGTTCAAGCCTACGAAGTCGGCTATGGCCCGGAAGCGGAAGCGAAAATCCGTACCGCTTTGATCAAACAAGGCCTGAAACTCGACTAAACTCAACAGATGCTCCTTTGCCCGGTCCGCGACTGCCAGCAGCCTCTCGTCCGAGAATCGCGACGACTCGTCTGCTCCCGCGGGCACTCCTTCGATATCGCCCGCAGCGGTTACGTAAACCTGCTCCAGCCCCAGGACAAAAAGTCCAAAGACCCCGGAGACAGCGCAGCCGCCGTAGCCGCCCGCCGGCGTCTCCACGACCTCGGCGTCACCGCTCCACTCCTGAAAGCAATTGCAGATTTGCTTCAGCTCAATCCGCAAGACGTTGTCCTCGACGCGGGCTGCGGCGACGGTTTCTACCTCGGCAATCTAAACTGTCAGGCCCACGGCGTAGACATCTCGATCCCGGCAATCGATGCCGCCGCCAAACGCTACCCCACCTGCGAGTGGATCGTCGCCAACGCAGACCGCAGCCTGCCCTACGCAGACAACAGCTTCTCGGTAGTGATGTCGATCACTGCACGGATGAATTCCAGTGAGTTCCGCCGGGTGCTCCGCGACGACGGTCGCCTCCTCGTAGCCATCCCAGCCCCCGACGACCTGATCGAACTCCGAGGCGCAGGCAGAGAACGCGTCGAACGCACCATAGAATCCTTCGCCGCAGACTTTGAAGTGATCTCAACTTCCCGCGCCACCACCACAGCCGATCTCGAAGCCTCCGCCGTCGAAGACATTCTCCTGGCCATCTACCGGCCCATGCAATCGCAAGCCGCCGTCGCCTCAAAGATCACCTTCAGCTTCGACCTGATCTTGATGCGGCCCCGCAGCGCTATGCTGAAAGCATGATCCGATTCGCCGCCGCCATCCTCAGTGTTACGCTCCTCGGAGCTGCCGACATGACCGTCTATAAGACGCCCACCTGCGGTTGCTGCGCCAAATGGGTCGAACACGTTCGCGCCGCAGGCATCAAGGTGAAAGTGCTCGAAGTTCCCAGCACCGCACAAGCCCGCGCTAACGCCGGCATCAAAGAGAAGTACGGCTCCTGCCACACCGGCTTAATCAACGGCTACGCGATCGAAGGACACGTGCCCGTAGCCGACATCCTGCGTCTCATCAAAGAAAAGCCAAAAGCAAAGGGCCTTGCCGTCCCTGGCATGCCCATGGGCTCACCTGGAATGGAAGGCCCTTACAAGGACGCTTACTCCGTTCTTCTGATCACCGACGACGGCTCAACGGTTTTCCAAAAGTACGCCGGCTCGCGTTAAGCCCTCAAGGCTCGCACGCCGCATCGGCTGCCGTTCGAGAGACTTCTCAAACATCTTCGCCGCTTCTGCTTTCTTGCCCATCTCAAGCAGGATCTCCCCGGCGAGTTCATGCGAAGGCTTGATAATCTCCGGAGGCCCGCTCGGCCGTTCCTTTTCTTCAAGAACAGCGGCCTTGCCAAGCACCTCAACCGCCTCAGCCAGCTTGCCAGCCTTGCGCATCGCCACTGCCTTCACAATCATCTGCTGCGCCTCAAATCGTGCAGCCATCACTTTCTGATCTTTCTGAACCGCAACCAGCCGAGCCTGCTCCATTTGATCGAGCCACGGGGCAATATCTCCACCAGTCTCAGCCGCAGCCCAGCCACGGGCAAAGCCTTCCAGTGCCCGAGCGGCACCTTCCGGGACATGAGCATGAGAATCCCCGCCAGCACGGCGAATCGTCACCGGGTCGGCAAAGACTTCAGCAGCCCGATCCCATGCCCCCGTACTGACAACCAGCAATGCCCCGAGGTCTGCCCAATAACGGTAGACTTCGCCATTACCCTTGGAATCGATAATGTCCTGTTTCTTGGTCTCCCAAACCTTCCAGGCATCAGCCGGGCGCCCCATCTGCAAGTAGCCATAGGCGAGCCAATACTGGCTGTGATAGTCACGCAACGAAAGACTTAGATTCTTGCGCGTCTGCCAGGCCACAGAAGCCGCCCAGGATTTCTCGTTCGATGAAATCGTCTCCGGCCACATCCCGAGTTGCAGAAAGATATGGGAAGGCATGTGCAAGGCATGATGCGCCTCTGGAGCAATGTTCGCGTAGCGCCGCGCCGCAGGCAGCGCGAGAATTGCATGAGTCGGGTCATCGAAGGCATGGATGATGTAATGCGCCGCCCCCGGATGCTCCGGCTGCTTGCCATAGACGTCAAGCGCGATAGCCCCGGCCTCAATCGATCGCTTCACAGCAATCAGAGATAACGAATAAAACGTCGCCGCCTCCAGATCATCCGGATACTTGCGGAAAATCGCCCCCATCTCCTTGGCATAGGCCTTCTCTCGCTCCACCTTTGTACCCTTACCAAAGAGCACCCGTACTGCATCAATATAAGATCGTTCCCGCGCGGTGAGCTGCTCGGTAGCACTGATTTTTGCTAGCGCAGCACGAGCTTCATCCACCCAAACCCGGTTCCAGAGCGAATGGTTGTAGGTCATGGCCACTCCCCACCAGGCCATTGGGAGCTTGGCATCCTTGGCGGCACAAGCTTCAAATTGCTCCCGTGCCTCTTCAAACCAAAAGCTATGCAGCATCGCGACTGCGCGATTGAAACAGGCTTGCGATTCGGGCTGGCTCGCCGTGACCGGAAAATCAACAATTCCAACCGTCGCACCCTGGGCAAAACCCAAGCTCAGCATGAGAGACAAAAATATTGAACGCATTCGTGTATTCTACTCCCCAAAATTCACCTTCGAGATTGTCAAAACGAATCTGCTTTATAAATCAAAAACTTAGAGTTTATTTCTGGTACTTGGCAGTACTTTCGTACCTGATGCCGACTGGTACAATCCCTTGCCAAAAACAGTACGAGAATGAGCCTAACAGATTTTTTATCAAGGAGATAGCAGATTAACCTGAGAGAGTCTTTCAGCAACATCCTTCCCAACTTTGGATGCTGGGCCATGTTGCTTTTGATTTCACTTCCCCGCTGGTGGCTCCGGCGTGGTTGGACGGCATACTCTTTAGGCGGTTAATTCTGCTAAAAGAGTATGCCACTTTCTTTTTAGGGGATAGCAAAAGAATCGCTTGACCTTGTTACCAAGCAGTGTTTTACTCAGGCTATTCGTTTTATGCTCACCCGGCTACTTTTATCTATCTGCACCAGCATCTTTTGGTCAAGTTATGTATTGGCACAAGAGACGGATTTTGCAGGTAGCGTCAAGTCGCTCGAAGGAACCGTAACCATTCTCAGAGCCAATACAAAGCTTACTGTATCTCAGGGTCTCCATATCTTGGCGAAAGATCGAATCCTCACCGCTCCCAAAAGTCGTGTTGCATTGATGCTTCGTGATGGAACCAGAATCTCGATCGGGCCCAATAGCGAGTTTTCAGTGATGAACTTTGAGTACAACCCGCAGGAAGGTGCTTTCTCTCTTCTCATGAACCTGGTACAGGGTGCGTTGGTTTACGTCTCAGGTAAGATTGCCAACTTCGCTCCTGCCTCGGTAAGTCTCGAAACCCCATCGGGCACCGTGGGATTGAGAGGCACCGAATTTGCAATAACTCTCGAACAGTAAAGAGCAAACTCCTATGCGGCTAAACAAATGGCAACTCGCATTCCTGATCGCCCTCCTGCTTGCTTCTTGCGCAAAAAAGCCAGTAGCTCAGCCGCCCACACCCGCCCCACCCCTAAAGCAAAATCTTGTTGTTCTCCTCGCTGATGAAGACGGCAAAACAGGCCGTATCGCCGTTACCAGCGCTGCAACCACCATCG
>CANGVB010000404.1 GCA_947456995.1 Bryobacteraceae bacterium
GACGCCAACAACGCCATCCGCTTCCCCAACGTCATCGAAGCCCTCAAGAAATTCTCCGCCGACCCGCTCGAACACGAACCCGGCTCCAAATACCTCTACAGCACCTACGGCTACGGCCTCCTCGGCTGCGCCATTGAGAACGCCTCCGGCATGCCCTACGAGCGCTGGATGGAAGACAAACTCTTTGCCACCGTCGGCATGTGCAACACCGCCCCAGACAACAACCGCGGCATCTCCCTCCGCCGTGCCCAGGGCTATCGAAAAACCCCCGAAGGCGAAATCGAAGACTGCGCCATCTCCGACAACACCGCCAAGATCCCCGGCGGCGGCTACGTCTCCACCGTCGACGACCTCCTCAAGTTCAGCGAAGGCATCTACCGCCAGCAACTCATCAAGTCCGAACTCGTAGACCTCATGTGGACCTCAAGCAAGCTCAAATCCGGAAAAATCACCGGCTATGGCCTCGGCTGGAGCCTCGCCAAGTCCCCTGAAGGAGACCGCGAAATCTACCACACCGGCGGCCAGCAAGGCACCAGCACCATCCTCTACCTCCGCCCCGATCACAACTTCGCCTTCGTCTGGCTCACCAATCTCGAAGGCGTCGACAACCGCCTCCCCACCTCGCGTCAAATCTTTAAACTAATCAAGTAACACTTCCTCGCGCGATCCGTACCACCTCTGTAGGCTCAGGCCCAATTGCTGCTGCAGACCCATCCCAGCCCCGCACCAGACTCCGACGAGTCCCTCATGGCCCGCGTCCGTGAAGGCGACTTCACCCCCATGTCCACCCTCTTCGACCGCCACAGCGAAAAGCTCTTTCGCTACTGCTGGCGCATGAACCAGGACCGCCAGCTCAGCGAAGACCTCGTACAGGAAGCCTTCTGCCGCATGATCCGCTTCAAGAACAGCTACAAAGACGGCCACAGCTTCCAGGCCTGGATCTACTCCATCGTCCGTAACCTCCAAATGGATCACTGGCGCAAAAAGCGCTTCGAGGCAGACTGGGAAGAAGGCTACGACGCCCCCTCCCCCACCGGCATCTCCCTCGAAGACAAACAGGAATCCGCCCTCCTCCACAAAGCCCTCAGCCTCCTGCCACCCTCCAAGCGGGAAATCCTCGTCATGGCCCGCTTCGAGGGCCTCCGCCACGAACAAATCGCCGAAATCATCGGTTGCGAAACCGTAGCTGCCCGCGTCCGCCTCCACCGCGCACTCGCCTCACTCAAAGAAATCTATCTCAACCTCCTCGAAAGGAAAACCGGCACATGAGTCAAACCAGCTTCTGCCCAACAGGCGAACGCCAACTCGCCGCTTACCTCGAAAATCGTCTAAGCCCCAAAGATCGCGATCAATTCCGCGAACACGCAAACCTCTGCTCCATCTGCCGAGAAGAAGTAGAACTCTGGGACAAACTCAGCAACCTCCCAGCCGCCACCCCAGGCCCCTACTTCCGTCACGACTTCGAAGCCATGCTAGCCAGAGAAACCCGTAACATCCCTCAAAGGCAAACAACCTGGCAGCTATATGCCGCCGCTGCAGCCATCGCAATCGGCGCCTTCCTCGCCGGCACCTACTTCTCCGGCCAAAAGCCCAAGTCCGAAATAGCCGAACTCCGCGAAGAACTCCGCGGCATGCGCACCATGTTCGCCACCAGCCTCCTCCAGCAGCAAAGCGCCGTAGAACGCCTCCGCGGCGTCAACTACTCCGTGCGTATAGATAACCCCGACGAGGAAGTCGTCGGCGCCCTCATCCAGACCCTGCGCAGCGATTCCAGCGTCGACGTGCGTCTAGCCGCCACCGACGCTCTCCGCAGATACTCCAACCGTCCTCAGGTCCGTCAATCGATGGCCGAAGCCCTCACCCTGCAAGACTCCCCCCTGGTCCAGCTAGCGCTAATCGACGCCATGGTCGAATTCCGCGAACGCCGCGCCGCCCCGGCCTTCGCCCAGCTCGCCGCCAGCCAATCCATAGACCCCACCGTCAAAACCCGCCTCGTCAAAGCCATTGAAGAACTGAAAGTTCAATGAGTCTTTACCCTCTCCGATTCCATCCTCAATGCCGAAATGAAAGAGGATGTAACAGACCAGTCCTGAAGCAGTATTCTCAGCAGAAAGCGATAACAACCTTACAAACTTCAATGAAAATACTCTGTCTCTGCATCACAATCTGGGGGGCAACACTCTTTGCCCAAAACACAAACGAGAAGATCTCCATCCCCTTCCGCGATCCCGCCCGTCCAGGCATGGTCAAGATGAGCATCCTCCACGGCTCCATCTCAGTGAAGGCCCATCAGGGCAAAGACGTCATCGTCGAAACTTCAGCCAAAACCGAAAAAGAACCCGAGGCAGATCTGCCAGCCCCCGCACGCGGCCTCAAGCGCCTCAACGCCTCCGGCTCTTCCATCACGCTCGAAGAAGAAAACAACATCGTCACCGTCTCGATGGGCTGGAGAGCCCGCGGTGAAAACGTGACTATCCTGGTCCCAACCAAAACCTCCCTCAAACTCTCGGCCACCAATGGACGCATGATCTCGGTCGAAGGCGTCGAGGGCGAAATGGAACTCAACGCAACCAACGGCGGCATCACTCTCACCGACGTCTCCGGTTCGGTCGTCGCTCACTCCCTCAACGGCAAAGTCCTCGCCAAATTCAAAACCGTCGACCCCACCAAACCCATGAGCTTCAGCTCCATGAACGGCACCATCGACATCACCCTGCCCGCCTCCACTAAGGCAAATCTCAAAATGCAGACCAATAACGGTGATGTATTCACCGATTTCGATGTACAAATGCAACCAAATGCCGCCAAAGTCGAAAAGACCGAACCTCGCCCAGGCGAGCGAAATCGCAGCCGTGTCCAACGCGAATCCTTAAGCGTCGGCTCCATCAACGGCGGCGGCCCAGACTATAACTTCAAGAATTTCAACGGAAATATCTACATACGTAAAGCAAACTAAGCCTTTTCAGCCGGAATCAGGCATTCTATTATCGAGATAGATCGATTCGTCGATATGTCCCGGAGAGGAGTAAGCAGATTCCATCTTGTTTTTTGTTGCTGGCGTTGCTGGTTCTTGCCTCGATTTGTGCCCCCTCCGCACTGGCACAACCACAACTCCGCCTCGACACCCAACCCAAGCTCAGTGAAGCACTTCAGGAAATGTGGCGCTGGACCAACTTTGGTGAGCGCGATGGCCTCCCCAGCAATATCGTCTCTCAGGTTGTCGAAACCGAAGACGGCACCATCTGGGCCAGCACAGCCGCAGGTCTTGCCTGGTATGACGATTTCCAGTGGCATCCCATCCCCTGCCAGGTATTTCAAAAGGGCCGCTCCCCTCGTCAGATCCAGCCTGTCGGCACTTCTTCCGTCATTGGCACCGGCGAGGGTATGCCCATCATCTTCGAGCGCACTTACTGCAAACCCATCCAGCTCAAATTCGAGGGCAAGCCCCTCAGCATTACCTCCAGCGGCCGCAAGTCCGGTGGCATAGTCATCGTTCAGGACGCAAACTTGAATTACTACACTTGGAATGGCTCAAGCGATCAGGTCCAGGCCAAAATCTTCGATGGCCCACAAAACCTCGCCAGCCGCCTCAGTGTCTCTGTTGGCACCCCGCTTTTCCTCTCCAGCCGCGCCGGCCTCATCAAACTCGACAATACGGGCACCACTACCTTTCTTGACACCAACAAACTCAGAGACCCCGCTCACATCGCCGGTCTCTTTGTCAGAGCCTCGGCCGACAACCGTAAAGGTTCCGGCATCATTTCAATCGCCTTTCCCCAGGATTGGATCGGTCTCTGGGAATGGTCCCCAAAGGGTGATTTTCGCCAGTTGCCTCAATCCCGCGGGCAGGTTGCCAGACAGTTGGCCATCTCCGACAGGGGCGATTCCATTGCCGTTTACAACTCAACCGAGGCTTGGCTCAAAGAAGACGGCAAATGGGCTCAGCTTCGGCCAATCCCTGCTCCCCTGCGTGTATCCAACAGTCTCTATTTTGATCGTCAGGGCCGCCTCTGGGTTTCCACCTCCTCCGGCCTCCACCTCCTGCGCTCCGGTCAATCCATCTGGTCCCGGCTCCAATTCCCTTTCCCCAATCTGAACAATCACTTTCTTTCCCTGCTCAGCACTCAGGATGGCAACCTCTGGGCAGGCACCAACGACGGCATCCTCGTAATTTCTCCCGATGGCTCCGTCAAACAAACCACCCACATCGGCTCACAGCGTCTGGGTCTGGTTACCGGCCTCGCACAACAACGCGACGGCTCCATCTGGTGCAGCAGCGGTGCCAGCTTCGGTGGCGCATTCCGTTTCTCAAACGGCAAATGGCAGCGCTTTGGCCCAGCCGAAGGTTTACCCAATGCCCCCATGCATCGTGTTCAGGTCGATGCCTCCGATCGTCTTTGGGTTCTCGGCAGCGCCGGAGGTCTGGGCTCCCAGCCGAGCGGTGCCTTTGCCTTTGACGGCAAAACCTTCGATCGTTGGGACAAACAACGTGGCCTC
>CANGVB010000405.1 GCA_947456995.1 Bryobacteraceae bacterium
AAGGGCTTTTACTTGAGCTCGATCATGGGCGGGGAAACAACATTCGGATGGAGAGAGGTTGTAGCCGTGATGCAGAGGGAAGCGGGGGGAGGTGCGAGTGCAAAACGAGTGTACAAACTGCTGGCCACAAACAGGACATCGACGATGGACAAAGAGTTGCGGGAGTTGGGAGAAGCTGGCTTTGAGTATCGTGGGCAAACCGCTTTTGAAACTGCATTTCGAGGAAGAGAAGTGATTGTGATTCTCGAGAAAGACGAAACCAGGCCGCTCAAGAAAATCGAGTACAGGCTAGTTGCGACAACAAGAACTTCAACGATGCAGAAGGAATTGCAAGAGGCTGGAGCGGAGCAATTCACTGTTGTGGGCATGACCGTGTGCAAGGGGTTCGTGGATGAATTTGAGATCGTGACGATTCTCAAACGGACGGAAGATGCGCAGGGGGGTGGCAAGAAGTGAAGGCGATCTTTCAAGAGACCTACGGCTCGAGTGACGTATTGCAGTTTCGGACGGTGGAGAAGCCGACCGTAAAAGAAGACGAGGTGCTGGTACGCGTTAGCGCGGCTGGAGTGGATCGGGGAGTGTGGCATCTGATGACGGGCAAGCCGTATGTGGCTCGTTTGGTGTTTGGGATTTTTGCACCAAAGAATCCGATTCCTGGAATGGATGTGGCTGGGCGAGTAGAGGCTGTCGGCAAAAAAGTGACGCGCTTTCGGGAGGGAGACGAAGTCTTCGGTACGTGCGAGGGATCTTTTGCGGAGTACGCATGTGCCAAGGAAGATAAGCTTTGTCCGAAGCCGGCGCGACTGAGCTTTGCGCAAGCAGCGGCAGTGCCCATCTCGGCCTGCACTGCGCTTACGGCAGTTCGGGATATCGCGAAGATCGAGCCCGGGCACCGGGTGCTGATTCTTGGGGCTTCGGGAGGCGTTGGAACTTATTGTGTGCAGCTAGCGAAGGCGTTTGGGGGACTGGTGACCGGGGTGTGCAGCAGGTCAAAGCAGGACCTTGTGCTGGCGATGGGCGCAGACTGCGTGATCGACTATTCGCGCCATGATCTGTCGCAGTTTAGAAATAGCTACGACGTGATTCTCGACATTGGTGGGAATCGCTCTCTGGCAACTCTACGGCGATTGCTAGCGAATGACGGAAGCCTGGTGATTATTGGGGGAGAGGGTGGAGAATCGTGGTTTGGCATGGGGAGGCAATTGCAGGCGCTGCTGTTGTCACCCTTCACGAGGCAAAGGCTCCATTCTTGTATTTCGCTAGCGTCGAGGGAGGAATTGCAGGCGGTAGCCGAGCTGATTGAGGCGGGCAAGCTGACGCCGGCAATCGACAAGATGTACCCGCTTGAAGAAACTGCTGAAGCGATTCGGTATTTGGAGCGCGGCCAGGCCAGAGGGAAGGTTGTGATTGCAGTGGCTGGTGGCTTGGTAGCCTGACAGGATGACGCGAATTGCTCTTCTGTTTTTGACCTTGCCGCTGTTGTCGCAGGATCTCTCGAAAGAGATTGCGAAGATTGCTTTGGAGGCAGAGGGGAAGGTAGCAGTGGCTTGTCTGCTGCCTGGGGTGAAGCTGAAGTGTGGGCTGAATGAGAAGTCGCAGCCACCGATGCAATCGGTGTTTAAGCTGCCGCTGGCGATGGCTGTTTTGCATGCAGTGGAGCAGGGACAGTTTCAGGTGCACCAGCCAATTCGTTTCTTGAAAACCGACCGGTTCTTCCCGAAAACACACAGCCCGCTGCAGGATCAGTATCCGGAGGCGGATGTCGATGTGCCGCTGTCGGAATTGATGAAGTTGTCGGTTTCGGCCAGTGACAATGTGGCAGCAGATGTTTTGTTGCGGGTGCTGGGCGGGCCCGGGAAAGTGCAGGCGTTTATGGATTCTCTGGGGATTACGGGCTTTCAGATTAAAGACGGCGAGCGTGGTTTGCACGGGGACAATCAGTTGCAATATCGCAACTGGTGGACGCCAGAATCTGCAGTGAAAGTGCTGAGTCGTATTTCGGATAAGACGCCATTTAACGCGGAGAATACGAAGCTACTGCACCAATGGATGCTTGAGACTGAGACGGGCCTCAAGCGATTGAAGGGCGAGTTGCCGGCAGGGACAGCGGTGTATCACAAGACCGGGACGTCGGGGACCGTCAACGGCGTGGCATCGGCTACCAATGACGTTGGGTTTGTTCAACTGAAGGATGGGCGGCGAGTGGCAATTGCGGTGTTTGTGAGCGACTCGCGTGCATCGATGGAGAAGCGTGAAGCGGTGATCGCCCAAATTGCCAAAGCAATCTACGATGCTGTTGGCCACTAAGATGGAGTGAGATGCCAAGCACGCAGGAGACACCAGAGGTACGGGAACGCCGGATTGGGTTTGAGCAGGCAGGGGCAAAGAAGAAGCATGCGATGCCCTCTGATCTGGCAGGGATGGCTGCGAAGCGGGTTGGCCTGGCTGGGCTTACTTTTTCAACCTGCTATTTCATTTTTGAACTCGTTTACCAGGCAACGCGTGCAGCAGCAGTCGGGCATCTTGCGATTTTTTTCCTTATCAATTCAGTCAATGGAGTACTGAGTGGGCTGGCGATTTACTGGGCGAGCCGAAAGTGGAAGGCGGAACCGGAATTTGTAGTGAAGCTGGGGCTGGTGTTTGAAGTAGTGTCGAGTTTGCAGATTGGCGTTGCCGAGGGGGCATTGCCGTTTACCGACAACTTGTTGATTCATGGGCATTCGGCTATTGCGATGTGGATCATTTCTTTCGCGTTGCTGGCACCAGCCCCATTCCGGCTGGCGCTGCCGGCGGCATTGCTTTCGGCGGCGATGGCACCATTTGGAATTCTGGTGAACATCCTTTTCAGGGGGAACCCCACTCCGCCGGTAGCCGTCTGGGCGATCTGGTCTGCCGCACCCTTCTTGATGGCAATCATTGGAACTTGGGTGGCGAGGTGGATCTACAAGATGGGAGAAGAGCTTGAAGCAGCGCGGGAGATGGGGAGCTATGTGCTGATCGAGCCTGTGGGACATGGCGGAATGGGAGAGGTATGGAAAGCGAAGCACCGCTTTTTGGCCCGGGATGCGGCGGTGAAGTTGATCGGCAAGAAGTTCTCCTCGACGCCGTTGCAGCAGAAGCGGTTTGAGCGAGAGGCGCGGGTAATTGCGAGGCTGGAAAGCCCTCACACTGTGTCAATCTTCGACTTTGGGACGACGCCGAACGGGGAATTGTATTTTGCGATGGAGTTGATTCGGGGCTTGAATCTGGATCAGCTTGTGAAGCGGTTTGGGCCCCAGCCGGTTGGGCGAGTGAAGAATATTTGGGTGGGGGTATTGAAGTCGCTCGATGAGGCACACCGGGCGGGGCTGACTCATCGCGATGTGAAGCCTTCGAATATCTTGCTGGCGCGACTGGGGCTGGAACATGACTTTGTGAAGGTTGTGGACTTTGGGCTGGTAAAGGCACGAGGCATCGAAGAGCAAACACAGTTGACGATGGAGCAGACAACGGTTGGGACACCGGCCTATATGGCTCCGGAGCTGGCTGGCGGGGATGAAGAGAAGATCGACGGCCGAGCGGATTTGTATGCCCTTGGATGTGTGGCTTATTTTCTGCTTACGGGAAAGACTGTATTCGAGGGACCATCGGCGATGGCTTTGATTCTGAAACATATCCAGGAACCGGTGGTGAGGCCGAGTGAGCGATGTGAATTGCCGATCCATGAAGACCTGGAGAAGCTGGTGATGTGGTGCCTCGAGAAAGACCCGGCGAGCCGCCCGCAGAATGCAGGCGAATTACTGGAGAAGATCGAGGCGCTCAAGATCGATGAGTGGTGTTCGAAGGAGAAAGCGCGCTGGTGGCAGACACATCTGCCGAGTCTGGCTTGAGGAGAGATTGCTTTGATTGAGTATCGCGTTGGTAATGAGTTGGATCTGGATGCGGTGATTGAGCTTTACCGGGCTTCTACACTGGGGGAGAGGCGACCGGTGGATGAGCGTGAGCGGATGGGGTTGATGGTAGCGAACGCGAATCTGGTGGTGACTGCCTGGGATGGGGATTTGATGGTTGGGATTTCGAGGTCGCTAACGGATTTTGTTTATGCGACCTATCTGGCAGATTTGGCTGTGCGGTTGTCGCACCAGCGGTTGGGGATTGGGAAAGAACTGATTCGCCGGACACAGGCTGAGGCAGTGAAGGCAAACATCATTTTGCTGGCGGCACCGAAGGCAGTGGATTACTACCCGCACATTGGTTTTGAGCGGCACGAGTCGGCGTGGATGTTAAAAGCGGGGCGTTTGATCTGAAGGGTTTTTGGGTGAGGTTGCGCCATTGCTGGTATGGAAATCAACACCGAGCAATTGGCCAACAGCGGTTATGCATATCTTGCCTGGGAGAAGGCCGTTAACGAGGGATACGTTTACAAGTCGATTGAGAAGTATGTGGGCAAAGAGCTCTACAACTTGATGATTGGGGGGCTGGCCGGAGGTGTATTGGCCGTGGGCAGTGTGGTGGTG
>CANGVB010000406.1 GCA_947456995.1 Bryobacteraceae bacterium
GGTAATGCCGAGCTCGATGCGGGAGAGCGTGAGGAGGTCTGCGATGAGACTGCCGAGCCGTGCGGCGTTTGCACTGATGATGTTTAGGAACTTGACGTTATGGATGGGGTCTTCGATGGCGCCGTCGAGGAGAGTTTCGGTGTAGCCCTGGATGGAAGCCAGTGGGGTGCGCAGCTCATGAGAGACGTTGATGATGAAGTCTTTGCGGACGCGTTCGAGCTTTTCGAGCTCTGAGTGCTCGCGCTCGAGTTGCTCAAACATGGCTTCGAGTTTTTCGCCGGTTTCATTGAGCTTGCTGCCGAGGATGCCGAGTTCGTCAGAGCCAGTAACGCTGAGGCGGGCCTGGAAGTTGCCCTGCGCCAGTTGTGCGGCGTAATCGATGATCTGACCGAGCTTACGAGAGACCCAGCGAGCGAAGAAGGCGGTAAGGAGGATGGCTGGCAAGAAGGCGATACCGGTTGCGGTGAGGAGATGGCCGCGGATGATGTTGACCTGGGTCTGAACATCTTTGAGTGGGACGGCGAGGCGCAGTGCGCCAGACGGTGAGGGCACGGCGACGTAAAGGTAGTTGATGCCGACAGAGGCGCTGAGGCGCTTGTCAAAACCGATGCCGCCCTTGAGTGCGTCGATGATTTCGGGCCGGTTAGAGTGGTTTTCCATTTTGCCGGGAGATTGCTCTGTATCTGCGAGAACTGTGCCATCGCGGCGTACGATGCTGATGCGGCCAACGGCGGCACGGGCAATCGCATTGAGGTAGCCGTTGTCGGCGAGCATCGAAGATTCCTGCAGTGCGAGGACATTGCACTTTTGAGAGAGCTCGGCTTTGAGGGTATCGACGTATGTATCTTCAGCAATCCGGGAGGCCATGAAGTCTACGGCGACAAGGCAGGTGATGAGAACGGCCAGGACGGCCGTGATTAGCTTCAGGAAGATGCGGCCTGTGAGGCGGGGCATGATTCTTTAGGATATCCATCTCAGGGTTACAAATTGGTGACGGCGGGAGGCTTGGGATCTTTGAAGTTCAGTTGAGAGGTTTTTCGCCGGGCCGGCACTACACTGTCATGCTGCGAGTGTTGATGTGCGTTGCGATGGTGCTTTCTTTGTTGGGAAGCAACGGGGAGGATGCGCTGATTGCTTCGCGCCTGAAGGTGAAAATGGCGCGATCGAAATTGAAATCGGATGGGTTACAGTACCGGGTTGAGGGCGGGACGGTGGAGTGGTCTGGGACGGTGAAAATTCCACAACGCAAAGGTGCAGCGACGCGGATGGCGAAGTCTGCGGGTGCCAAGCGGGTTTTGAACCGGATTGTGGTGCAGGCTGCGCCTTCGGCTGGGTTGGCTCGGAAGGCTGTGGTTCAGTTTCCCAAGCGCTGAATGTTAGTCTGCTAAGACGTGGACGAAAATTCAAAAGCCTCCAAACCTTATCTGAAACCTCTGCTCGCCTGGTTTGCCTTGTTGCCGCTGTTGATTCTTGTGTTTTATCCGGCCATGAGCGGGTCCTTTTTGCTCGACGATTCCAGCGGGATTCAGAACAACTCTGAAATTCGTCATGTGACGGTTACCAATCTAACGAAACTGTTTCGCGGGCATAGCAATGTCCGGGCGGTGGATCATCATCCAGTTTCGGCGCTGTCGTTCATGATCGATTACCAGTTGGCTGGACTGGACCCAGGCTTCTACCATGTGAACAATCTGATTCATCATTGGGTTGCTGCGGGTGCAATGATGTGGCTTTTCCTGACGATCTGGGGGATTTGGCAGGTGCAGAGAGGACGTGACCCAGCAGAGGAAAACGGATTCTGGATGGCGGCGGGGTTGATGTTTGTTTGGGCTGTGCATCCTTTTGCGACGATGCCTGTGGGCTACATCATGTGCCGGCAGGAAACATTGCTGGTGCTCTTCTATGTTCTTTCGATGATCTGTCTGCTTCGGGGCTGGGAGCGGGCGAGCTTTTTTCTGGCCATTCCGTCGTTTCTTTGCAAGGAAGTAGCGGTGACGTTGCCTGGTGCGCTGTTTCTGGTGGACTGGGCGCAGGGCGGAGTGGGGATCATTGAGACTTTCAGGAAGCGTTGGCAATACTATGCAGTGCTTACTTCTACGTGGCTTCTGCTCTGCTTCTATCATCTGCGCGGAGGACGACGAAACGAGATCTTTGCTGAAGGGATGCCGCTGGCGGGAACGTCGGAATACTTCAAGGTGCAGTGTGGTGTGATTCTGACTTATTTCTCAAAACTGTTCTGGCCGGTGAAGCTGATGTTCTATCCATACATGCGGCCCGTTGAGACGTGGTCTGAATGGGTTCCGGGCCTGGTATTCCTGTTGGTTTATATTGCAGTGGCTGTCTATTGCCTGCGCTGGTCGCGATGGCTTGCGGTGATTTTGATCTTTCCGCTATTGGTGCTGTCGCCGACTTCGTCGGTGTTGCCAATCCCGTTTGAGCCGTCGATGGAGTACAGGATGTACTTGCCGTCGGTGGCCATTATTGGACTTCTGATGTTTGGGCTTTGGCGCTGGGTGCCGAAGTTCTGGATGCGTATGGGAGTGGTTGCTGCGCTGGTGATGCCGTTAGCTGTGGTGAGCCATCTGAGGGCTCGAGACTATGAGACTCCGATGAAGCTGTATGAGAAGGATTATTCTGTGAATCCGAAGAGCTTGAATACGCTTGAGGGACTTACCGGAATTTACCTTGCTGCCAAGCGCTACGATCTTGCAACCGACCGGGCGTGGAAGATGATTGACTGGGCATCGGCTGACAACAATAAGGATTTCGTTGGAAGGGGCTTCAACTTTCTTGGAGACATCGAATCTCAAAAGAAAAATATGGAGGCCGCGAAGGACTTCTACCGGCGTGCGATTGCGGCAACTGGCAATTGGGCGGCGAAGCTGAATCTTGCGATCGCGCTTATCGATCTCAAAGAATATGCTGAGGCGGAGAAGCTGTTAAGGGAGTACCTCATATTTACGCCGGATAGCCCGGACGCGATTTTGATGTTGTATGAGATCAAGATCGGGGAGATGAAGCTGGATGAGGCCGAGAAGATTTTCGACCAGTTCACCAAGACTTATCCCGAGCGCACAGACCTTGAATCGCAGCGGACAAGACTCTCGATCTTGAAGCGGCGTCAGGCTGAAGAAAAGGGCTCGAAGCCCTAAACGTCTTTCGGGTCTGGATGCACGTAGGGCTTGCGGTAGGGCCGCTTCAGCATTTTTGTTGCCTCTGCGTCGTTGGTGACGATCATCTTTGCGGGATCGTAGCTGAGGGTGCGGCCGAGTTTCATCGAGAGGTTGGCGAGGATGCAGGAGGCTGTTGAGATGTGGCCCTGTTCGATATCGGCGACGGGGCGGGAGCGCTTGTCGATTGCAGCCAGAAGGTCACGCATGTGTCCGCGGATGGCTGGGGCGACGTGTTTTTCGAGGTCCTGTTCGGTTTTGTCTTCAGGGTATTGTTCGAGTTCGTAGGTGACGTCTTTGTGGACTGGGGATTCGCCTTTGCCAAGAGGCACGTAATCGTAGCCCTGAACGCCTGCCTTGAGTGTGGCTTTGTCGCCGTAGAAGGTGGCGCCCCAGGGGTACTTGGGGTCTGGTGCGGCGCCCCAGGAGCGGTGGGTCCAGATGACTTTGACGTTGCCGAAATCGAAGCTGGCCTCCTGGGTGTCCGGGATGTTGGCTTTGGAGGCCTTGTCGATGAGGATGCCGCCTGAGGAGGAGATGGCCTTGGGCCAGCCGAGGCCCATCATCCATCGCACCATGTCGAGCATGTGGACGCACATGTCGCCCATGATGCCGTTGCCGTATTCGTTGAAGGCGCGCCAGCGGCGGGGATGTACGAGCGGGTTGTAGGGACGCATCGGCGCGGGACCGGTCCACATTTCGTAGTCGAGGTTTTCGGGGGGAGCGGAATCTGGCGGGTTTTCCTTGGCCCGCATGTGGTAGTAACAGTAGATTTCGACCAGCCCGATGTTGCCGAGTTTGCCGCTGTCGAGATAGCGTTCTTTGGCTTCCATCAGGTGGGGTGTGGAGCGGCGCTGGGTACCGATTTGAACGACGCGTTTGTATTTGCGAGCGGCGGCTAGCATTGCTTCACCCTCGATTACGTCAACCGAGATCGGCTTCTGCATGTACATGTCGACGCCGGCGCGGGCGGCTTCGATCATGGGCAGGGCGTGCCAGTGGTCTGGGGTGGCGATCTCGACGAGGTCGAGATCTTTTTCGGCCAGCATTTTGCGGTAGTCGGTGAAGAGTTTGGGGCGCTTTTTTGAGAGCTGTCTGGAGGCGATCAGGTCGGCTGCTTTTTCGAGCATCACTTTGTCGACATCGCAGATGGAGACAACTTCTACGGGTGCGATTTGCACAAGGCGAAGGAGGTCGGACTTGCCGTACCAGCCGGAGCCAATCATGCCGACGCGGCGCTTCTTTTGTACGTCGAAGCTTTGAGCAGAGAGATCGTAGGCCATGGAAGCGG
The DNA here is from genome assembly GCA_947456995.1 of Bryobacteraceae bacterium. Taxonomy (GTDB): domain Bacteria; phylum Acidobacteriota; class Terriglobia; order Bryobacterales; family Bryobacteraceae; genus Bryobacter. The sequence goes on from CANGVB010000406.1 coordinate 4,462, forward strand.
CAGCGGTTGAAAGGAAATTGCGACGAAGCATAGGA
>CANGVB010000407.1 GCA_947456995.1 Bryobacteraceae bacterium
CGCACCATCTGCCTGGAGTGTGATTCAAGCAATTCCTGGCGGCTCAGCTCTCTTCGATCGAGCTTGTTTCGCATCTCTCGAATCGTCCACAAACATGGTTCCATCAAACTAACAGGTTAGACTGAGTCTTGGCATGGCCACACTGACTTTTTACGAGGCACGCGAGGAAGTACTCCGGCGCGTCCTTGTACCTTCAAACATTCCCACTGAATCGCTCTGGCTGACAGACGCGGTTGGCCGCGTTTGTGCTGCCGATATTCGCAGCGATCGCGACATGCCGCCTTTGGCTCGCAGCCTGCGTGACGGCTTTGCGGTTCGATCTTCAGATCTGTCATCCCAACTCAAGATCACAGGAGAAATTCGGGCCGGTCAAATGCCCGCTTCCTCCCTTGCCCCTGGCTCAGCTATCTCGATCATGACCGGTGCAGTGATCCCCAACGGGGCAGACCAGGTGCTGATGAAAGAGCACGTCTCAAACACCGGCACTCACATCACAACAGAGCGTCCGCCAGCCCCTGGAGAGTGGATCAGCCCCGCAGGCAGTATGGCGCGCCAGGGTGGCATTGTAATCCCCAGCGGCCGGCGCATGGATCCAGCGGCAATCGCAATGCTGGCCACCGTCGGGCAAAGCCAGGTGACGGTAACCCGACAGCCGGTTGTCCGAATTCTCGCTACCGGTGATGAGGTCGTCGATATCGCTCGAACCCCAAATCCGACTCAAGTTCGCAATTCAAATTCATGGGCTCTGGCCGCTGATGTCAGAAGACTGGGTGGACGCCCGGAAATTCTCCCCATCTCTCCCGATGAAGAGCAAATCACCCGCGATCTGATCGCCTACGGGCTCGAAGCAGACCTGCTCTTAATCAGCGGAGGGGTCTCAGCTGGAGATTACGATTTTGTCGAAACAGCACTCGCAAACCTGGGTGCGGAATTTTACTTCGACCGCGTGCTCATCCAACCCGGTCAGCCCACCGTTTTCGGCAAAGCCAAAGGCACTTATTTCTTCGGCCTGCCAGGCAACCCCTTATCCACAATGGTTACCTTCAGAATCTTTGCCGAAGCAGCGATGAGCCGGCTCTCAGGCATTGCCGATCCACCACTCCATCTGCATTCTGCCGCAATCCAGGCAAACTATTCTCACAAGTCTGGCCTCACTCGATTCCTGCCGGGTTTGCTTTCTGACTATGGCCGGAAAGTGGAGATTCTTGCGTGGCAAGGCTCGGGAGATATCCCAACCCTGGTTCGTGCCAATTGTTTCGTCGTCATAGACTCCCAGCAGGAATCCTGGCAAAGCGGGGATTCCATTCAGGTATTGGTGCAATGAGCAAACTTAGTCACTACGATTCGGCAGGCACGGCCCGCATGGTCGATATCTCAGAAAAGAACCCTACCACCAGGACGGCCAGTGCACATGCGTTCGTGCATATGTCGGCCGAGGTTCTGGCCGCCCTGCCTAATAATCCCAAAGGCGATCCTCTTGAAGTGGCCAGAATTGCCGCCATTCTCGCGGCCAAGCGCACTCCCGAATTGATTCCTTTGTGCCACCAGATTCCACTTTCAAAAGTTGATATTGAATTTGGAATCGAAACTGCGGGTATTCGCGTCAAAAGCTATGTGAGTTGTACTGCGGGCACTGGCGCGGAGATGGAAGCATTAACTGCCGCTGCCGTTGCGGCTCTGACAATTTATGACATGACGAAAGCCCTCGATAAGGGCATAGTGATTACCGATCTACACCTGTTGTCCAAGAGTGGCGGCAAGAGTGGCGATTACCTAAGGGAAAAGAATGATTAACAAGCTTCTCGTGTCTGCAATTTTTCTATCGATAGCATCGGCCCAAGACGTCGACCCAGTACTGCGCGTCACCACTCGAACAGTGGTCGCTCCAACTGCAGTTAAGGATCGTAATGGCAATGCAATCGAGGGTCTCGACGTGAAGGATTTTATCCTCCGCGATAACGGTAAGGTTCAAGATCTGAGGCTCGATCAAGCCTACGTCCCAGTCTCGCTAGTCCTGGTTGTTCAGCGTAGTGCCTCAACCGAAAAAGTATTGCCAACGGTAATGAAGATTGGATCGATGCTCGAACCATTGATCATCGGTGAGCGTGGCGAAGCGGCCATCGTAACCTTCGACCACCGCGTCGAAACAATTCAGGACTTTACCAACAATACGGACAAATTCAAGCAAGCTCTGGCAAAGGTGCGTCCCGGCTCTCAAACTCGAGCTATGTCTGACGCTGTTCTTCAGGCAGCACGCATGCTCAAGAAGCGTACTCCAGATCACCGCCGCGTCATTGTACTCATCAGCGAAACACAGGAGAGTGGCAGCGTTGCGAGAGTGAAAGACGCTCTGCTCGAAGTGGAGCTCAATAACATCATCGTGTATTCGATCAACATGTCGCGGATCATGAACAAACTCATGGCATCACCCGAATATCCACGGCCCAACCCGATCCCTCCAAGTGCCCGTCCGATGCCCGCCGGCATGCCCAATACACCTACCACCCAATCCCAGATGAGCGCCCTCGGCGGAACCATGGGCAACGTAATGCCCATCTTTAAGGAGTTGTTTACCGCGACCAAAGCCATCTTCATCAGCAACCCCCAGGAAGTCTATACCAAGTACACTGGCGGCAGTGAATATTCGTTCCTGAACCTGAACGGCTTTGAGTCTGCTGTTCAGAAGTTGAGTGACGAGCTCCAACACCAGTACATCCTGAGCTACAGCCCCAGCAAGGCTGTGCAGCTCGACGGTGGTTGGCACACGATCGAGGTGGAAGTGCGGCGCTCAGGCGCCGAGGTCAAATCCCGAAGTGGCTACTGGCTGGCTGCGACCCCGAACTAGCAGCAACACTCGCTACCATAGTGAGCATGCGCTCTCTGTTGCTGCTTTGCAGTCTAGGTTTCAGTGCGTGGTCACAAGATTCAGTGGTGGATTTATCCATCCTCCACTTCAACGACTTTCACGCGCGCCTCTCTCCTTCCGACAAAGGGATTGGAGGAGCTGCCTATCTTGCCACTGCAATCCAACAGGAACGCAAGAACTGCCCGCGCTGCATCCTTCTCAATGGGGGTGACAACGTTCAGGGCTCGCCGGTAAGTACAATTTTTCGCGGTCTTCCCGTTTTTGAAGTTCTCCGCCCACTGAAAACAGACGCCTTCGTACTCGGAAACCACGAGTTCGATTACGGCTACGAGCGGATCAACGATTTTCTTGCCGCAGCAGGCCATCCTGTACTTGCGGCAAACTTCCTCAATAAAGACGGCCGCCTCTTCACAGAATCCGGTAGTGTCATCCTCAATCGTGACGGGCTGCGAATCGGTGTCGTCGGCGTGCTGATGGAAGATGTCTCCCCGAACCTCACTTCGCCGCGCCTCTTCGGCCCCAATCGAATGCTCCCTGCCCTGGACACCCTTCGTGCCGAGGCCGCAAAGCTCAAGGACCAGACCGACATCCTGATCGCCTTGGTTCACCTCACAAAAGAGCCGTGCGACGAAATCGTCTCAAACATTCCAGACTACGCAATCACAATCTCCGGCCACGATCATGTGGGCAAAGAGAACATGTTTCGATCTGAAGATCGAATCGGTGTTCGGCTGAGAAGTTATGGCTCTGAGCTGGGCCGTCTTGATATTCGTTACGACAAAGCAGCAAGGAAGGTCGTGAGCGCAAACTGGAGGCGAATTCCGATTAATACAACGGCATACCAGCCCGACCCGGAAGTGGCCCAACTGGTTGAAAAGTGGGAAAGAAAAGTCCGCGCCGTAGTGGACTCCCCCATCGGGCAAAGCGCCGCCGCCAAAGATCGTCCGCAAACCAGGCTCTGGATCGAACGGGTGATGCGAGAAAAAACGGGAGCCCAATTTGCTTACATGAATTCGGGCGGAGTTCGCGACTCTTTGCCGGGTGGCCAACTTCTTGGGCGAAGTGTCTGGAATATCATGCCATTCGACAACCTGATGGTTTCCGGCAACATCCCCGGCCGTCTGATCCCCGAGTTTATCCGCGGCAACACCCCTGTCGAACCAGAAAGGCTATACACAGTCACATCGATCGATTTCCTGGTTGAAGGCTGGCGAAATTCAAAGGATGAAAGTCTTCGCCAATTCGGGCGGGCAATGCCGCTAGATGGCCCTTACCTCAGAGACGCCTTGATCGAATGGATCAAAGCAAGGCCTTCGGTGGACTAAACCCCTGCTTCCTTTTTCAAATCGTTATCCCTGGTATGCCAGGCAAAACAAGCTGGCTGAGGCTCTGGCGGTGCGTAGAGGCAACGGGCGCCCACTCATTGATCTATCCCTCTCAAACCCAACTCAGGCTTCCATCGCGCTGCCAGACCCCTTCTTGATTGCGAATCTCAAGGTAGATCCTTACACTCCGCAAGCAAAAGGCGCGTCACACACCCGCGAACAGGTAGCACTTTATTACGAGCAGGAATTTGCCGCCAGGATCTCTCCAGATCGAATATTGCTGACAACCAGCACC
>CANGVB010000408.1 GCA_947456995.1 Bryobacteraceae bacterium
AACGCAGCCGCCCACCCAGTAGGCGGCGTGTCCAGCGCCTTGAAGACGCTCAACGATTCTTGTTGCCAATTCGCGACCCGCTACCAGTTCCATCGATTTCAGCCTAGAATAAAAGTTGCGAGCCGGTTCGCCGGTTTGCAAATTATGTCCATTCCCGCTCCTGACCCGTCCTCCCAAAGTTCCTCTACAACCAAAGTAGTCGTTGCCACAACTGTTGCTCTTTCTTTCATCAGTTTCTGGCGCGGAGCTGCCATCGTTTTAAGCGACATGGCTTCCACCATGTTCTACATCGGTGGCATTACAGAACAGGCCATCGGCAAAAGCGCTCCCTGGTTCATTCTCGCTGTCATGCTTTATAGCTTTGCCGTGCGTAGTGTGTACATGGAGAGCTGCAGCATGTTTGTGCGCGGCGGGGTTTATGTTGTGGTTCGCGATGCTCTCGGCCCGATGATGGCCAAAGTCAGTGTGAGTGCGCTGATTGTCGATTACATTCTGACGGGGCCGATTTCGTCCGTGGCTGCAGGGCAATATCTGGGGCATCTTCTCAACGAAACCTTCGAGAAGATGGGCAAGAGCTACCATGTGGACCCACCCATGTTTGCGGCGGCCTTCGGTGTAGTTGTCACGCTTTATTTCTGGTATTCGAATATCAAGGGCATCCACGAGAGTTCTCACAAGGCTCTGCGCATCATGCAAATCACAACGGTGATGGTGGGCATGTTGATGATCTGGAGTGCCTATACGCTGATCGTGCGCGGGGGCGCACCCTTGCCTCCCGGCCCGACAATCGAGAACCTTCGCTTTACTAAAGAATCGTTGGGATGGTTTGAAGGAAGCTTCTGGCCTAACATTGCTGCCGTTGGGCTCTTGATCGCTTTTGGCCACAGTCTGCTTGCCATGAGCGGCTTTGAAACTCTCGCCCAGGTCTATCGCGAAATCGCCTATCCCAAGATGAAGAATCTGAAGATCACTAGCAACATCGTTTGCTTCTATGCGGTGATCTCAACAGGCTTTATCTCACTGCTTGCGGTGATGATCATTCCCGACGCGATCCGCCCCAAGTATTACGACAATCTGATTGGCGGCATGGCGATGAGCCTTGAAGGCGATCCGCTGCTGAAATACGCCTTCCATGTCTTCGTTGTAATTGTGGGTACGTTGATCTTGAGCGGTGCGGTGAACACTTCCATCATCGGCGCCAACGGCGTATTGAATCGTGTTGCCGAAGATGGTGTTTTGCTGAAGTGGTTCCGCAAGCCGCACAAAAAGTTTGGCACCAGCGCACGCATCATTCACCTGATTACAATCCTCCAAATCCTGACGATTATCGGTTCGCGAGGCGATGTCTATCTTCTTGGTGAAGCTTATGCGTTTGGTGTTGTCTGGAGCTTCTTCATGAAGGCGCTTGGTGTTCTTGCGCTTCGCTTCCAGCGTCATGATCAGGAATACAAGTTCCCTTTCAACTTCAAGATTGGTGGCAAGGAAATCCCCTTCGGCCTTGCTGCAATGACCGCTTCGCTCTTTCTGATCGCTATCGCCAACTTGATCTCAAAGAAGGTGGCTACCGTATATGGCATCAGCTTCACGGTAGTGTTGTTCCTCCTCTTTACGGTTAGCGAATATGTGAACCGGCAGAAGCAGAAGCGCAAAGTGAAGGGGCTGGAGCAATTTAATCTCGAGCATCAGGTTGAAGTTACCTCCGACAGTTTAGCGGCGCGTCCTGGATGTGTTCTGGTGGCTGTGCGTGGTTGGCGCAACATGGAACATCTCCGCAAGGTTCTTGAAAAAACGAACCTGCGCCGTCACGATATCGTCGTTATGACCGTCCGTCCGGTGGCCATTGGCACCGGCGAACATGATCTCTCTCAGGAACAACTTTTCACCAGCTACGAGCAGGAACTCTTCTCAAAAGTGGTTGAGGTTGCGGAAAAAGAAGGCAAGCACGTCGACCTGGTAGTGGTGCCTGCAGTGGATCCTTTTGAGGCCATGGTGCAGACTGCACACAAGCTGAAGGCTTCGCGGCTTGTTTCTGGTGTGAGTGCCAAGATGGCCAGCGAAGAGTTGGCTCGTAGAATCGGCCTCGCCTGGGAAGGCCTGCCCGACCCGAAGCATCCGTTTTCACTTGAGATCATTGCCGAAGGCCGCACCAGTGTCTTTGTAAACCTTGGCCCCCACCCGCCACGTCTGTGGCCTGAAGATGTCGATCTGCTTCACGAGATCTGGCTCAAGCTCTCAAGCGACGAGCAACTGGGCAGCCGGCTCCATCATCGCGACATCGTGGGTATAGCCTTGCGCCGGCTGGATGAAGAAATCGACAAGTCAGGCAAAGACGAAGTGGTGAAGCAGCTGCAGAACGACCTCGGCAAGAGCTGATCTAGCCAGCAGCTTTGCGCGGTTTGGGGGGCGGCGCGACTTCGTTCAGAAAGTCGTGATCGCCATAACAGGTGCAGCAACGCACTTTCGCCGGGCTCGTGCCGACAAGCGAAACGATGTTGTGGTTTGTGAGCCGCTTACATTTGACACAGAAATCGTCCACCGTGTCTCCGAGTCTGTGCTCTGAAGGAAACATGTCTTTAGGTTCCAACACGTTAGTATAAATCACAAGCACACACAATGAAAAAACTTGCACTCCTGGTGCCCCTGCTCCTGGTTCTTGCGCTCGCCTACTGTTCTCGCTCTACTCCTGAGCCGCAGATTGTGCCCGGCAAGAACTTCAATAGTGCCTTCCCAAAATCCGCCGGTGGACTCACCGTGCAATTCACTCAGGAGAAGGAGGGTTATTCTCAGGCCGATCTTCTAAAGGACGGCAAGAAGATGGCGCAGCTCTCGATTTCTGATACAAATTCCAACCCTAGTGCTCGCGACAAATTTAAGCCCGGAGCACGTACGATCGCCGGCCACCCGTCGGCGACTGTAGGTTCTCTAGGCACGGCCATCCTGGTGGGCAATCGCTATCAGGTACAGGTGAGATCGATCGATCCTGCCTTTACGGCTCAAGAGCGCGAAGCATGGCTCACTCAATTCCAACTCGGAGGTCTCAAGTAATGAGCAAAGCAATCGATCAGCTTGTCGATGAATTACCCACTAGCGGGATGACGGTGCGCGTTCTCGGGCTGCTCGACTTTGCCGCACCGGGGCAGTGGCAGAATACCACCGGCTTCGACAATACGATCCGCTATGTCACGGGCGAGCAGGACGCAGCCTTCATTGCACAGGTGAGGCAACGGGCCTTGACGCTCTACGCAGACCCTAATGAGGGCTACCAGCGCGCAGTATCGATCTATCAGTTGGTGGATAGCGCAGGCGGCAAGGTGGGGTTGTCGTCCATGGCTCATATGTTGCGGGAGAACGTAGGCTTGCTGAGCTTTCTTTCTAAATTGACTCCGAAAGAAGACCAGGCCCAAACCGTAGACCTTGGCCTGAAGCTGGTTGCCGAGATGGTGGCCTTCTGTTACACGAATGGTTTTCCGGGCGATAGTATTTCTGACTTCATGGGTGCGGTGAAGTCTTACGAGAAGGAGAACCTGATTCGCCTTTGCGGCATTGCAGTGTTTGACGGGTTGATTCCATTGGGTCCAGATTACGCGCAGAAACTGATGGATTCCGCCGCTGGATGGAGCGTTGACGATCTGGCCAAAAGCCCGATTTATCAGCGAATCCAGGGAGTGATTCCGGGCGGGGAAGCGCTGCCCTTTGTGAAGAGCGGCCTTGGTGCCTTTCATTCTTATCTCTCAAGCTTTGCTTCCGATCGCGGGATCACCCTCGACAAGGTGCTCGATCAGATGCGGGGAGTCATTGATTTCAGTGAAGGGAAATTTGACCTGTTGGCTGCCTTTCTTGATATCAGCACCAACTACATGGAACATACGGGCATACAATCGGTGTCACGAAGTTTGATTCAACGAGCCGTAGGAGAGATCTGAGATCCTTTATGCGCAACGTAATTCTGTTGTTGGTTCTGGCGTCATCCGCGTGCGCTGATTTCAGCTATACCACCACCATCAAGGGATCCAGCCCGGCGGCGGGAGTTGTTGCAAGACACAAAATTAAAGACAACAAGTTGAAGATAGATACTGGGTCGACGATCGTAATTTCAGACCTGGATGCCCAGACGATAACAACTATCAACCCAGCTGCAAAAACCTACCGGGTTTCGCCAGGCAAAGAGTCGACTGCAGCTTTGTCGAAGTCTGGAATGGATGAAGAGGTTGACGTGTTGGATACTGGCGAGCACAAGAAAATTCGAGATCTAAACTGCAGCCAGCTCATCGTGTCGATGGTCAAGACGGGCCAGGGCAGGCCCATTTATGTCGAGCATGAGATCTGGGTCTCAACTGATATTCCGGGTGCCGATGAGTGGAAAGCGATCGGCCTCAAGATGGCCGAAAAGGGCCTTCTTCCAGCAAGCGCAGATGCGCGAAGCATCGCAATGCTTTCCGACTTGCAAAAGCAAATTGCTAAAGTGAACGGCATTCCAGTTCTTCAG
>CANGVB010000409.1 GCA_947456995.1 Bryobacteraceae bacterium
GGGCTTTGAGCGTCATCTTTTCGATATTGCTTTTGGCGACCCCGGCCAGGACGGATGCCTTCTTGAGTGAGGCTTCCTGAATGTTGACCGAGGCACGGGCGGCGGATTTACGTTGCGGGTATTCGGATTCCAGCTTGGCCAGCTTGTCTTGTGCATCCTTGAGCATCAGGTTGTTCTGTTGAACGACAATGGCGGCAAGCAGAGGATTACGGCGACATTCGAGGCGTGCCTGTTCCAGTTCGCCCCGGGCCAGAATCAGCTCGGTGTTGAGCTCTTCTTCACGGGCTTGCGATTCCGCTTTGGCTTGTGCCACTTGTTGTTCTGCCTCGGCAAGATCGGATTCTGCTTCGCGCAGTTTGTGGGCTTCTTCGGTGGTGTCAAATTCGACGACAACTTCACCTTCTTTTACGAGATCGCCGGGCTTGCGCAACTGCGTGATGGTGAGTTGCTGACTGCCGGTCATCGGGGCGATGAGCATTTTGGAATTGCCGCCCTGAAGCGCGCCTTTGGTGGAGATGGGAAAGGCCAGGTCTCCGCGTCGCACCTTGGTTCTGGGTACTTCGCGCACCTCCCCCTGCTTCCATTTTTGAATCGCATTGAAGCCGGCCCAACCGGCGATGGTGCAGATTGCAAGGATGGCGATATAGACGAGGACTTTCATTTTGATTTGCCCTTTTGTTGTTTGAGCGACTCGTCCACCAGCGCAACACGGGTTCCTCCAGCGATGCCCTTAATGGCGACTTCGTCCGGATTTCGGGCCAGAACTTCGACGCTCACCGACGACAAGCCCTTGGGCCCGACTACCAGAACCGAGGGACGGCCGCTGCGGGCAAAAATTGCTTTGGCCGGTACGCTAATTGCTTTGGGGATGCGATCTACTATGATGTCGAGACGGCCATTCATTCCGGGACGCAACCGATTGTCGATTTGATCAAAAGCAGCGTAAGCGCGGAAATTGCGCGACGGGGGCCATTCGAAATTCTGCTCGGCCAGTGGCGTAATTCCTGCCAGCTTTCCCGTGAAGGGCTTCTCGGGGAAGGGGTCCAGCAGCATCCTTACAGGGAGCCCCGGAACGAGGCGGCCACGTTCGATCTCTTCGATCTTTCCTTTCAACTGCAAAGTAGAGAGGTCTGGAATCTCGGCGATGGAACTGCCGGCCCAAACTGTGTCGCCAACCTTGAACGGCTTGGCGTTGACCCATCCTTGTGAGTAATTCATGAGGTAATTGACAACGCCCGCAGAGGGGGCGAGAACCTCCATCTGGCCAATGCGCTTGCGGGTCAATTCGAGTTCGGCTTTGACCTTGTCGAGAGTTGTGCGAACGACGGCAATCTTCGATTCGTTCTGGGCCTTTACCAGAGCAGCCTCGGCTTGCTTGACGCGGAGTTTCTCCTGGGCGATTCCGTAGTCGATCTTTTTTTCTTCGGCTTGGAGGGCGCTCAGAATCTCGCTGCGGGTGACTTCGAGGCGAGCTCTTTCGGCCTGCGTAGTTTGCCCGGCAATCTCAAGAGCGCTTTGCTCTGAGGCAATGCGGGCCTGGGCAACGGATTCGGCCAATTGAGCTTCTGACTGTTTCAGACTTGCCTCTTTTTCCTGGAACTGACGCTGCGCGCTGCTGGTGTCGAATTTGAGGATGACTTCGCCCGCCTTAACAGCCGACCCGGCTGGAGCCTGCCAGAGGATGCGCAGCTCAGGCACATTGAGGGGTGCTGTAACGAGCACCGATTTGCCTGCCACCAATTCTCCTCTTGAAGTTGTGATTACAAGAAATTCGCCTTCGCGCGCCTGAGCGGTGGGGAGGTCTGAGGCGGCCTGTGTAGGTCGAGCCTGAACAAACCAAATCGCGAGGGTGGCGGGCACGGCCAACAGAACGATCACGAGAAGCGGCTTCTTGAGATTCATGGTTTGGCCGTGCTGCGGTCTATTTCAAGGGCTGCGGACAGGTCAGGCAAGAGGCGGGGGTCTTGAGAAAGCACCTTGAAGCGGGCGGAGAAGGTGCGTACGGGTGAATCAAGCCCGGCGATGGCAATCGGGCTGGAGGTGAGCATCTCGGCCTGAAAGACTGCACCAGGGTAGGCATCAACGTAGAGCTTTGCGGCAACGCCTGGCTTGAGTACGGAAACGTCGGATTCGTTGACGCTGGCATCGATAATCATCTGCTCCGGGTTGAAGAGCCGGAGCACCGGTTGGCCGGGAAACATCTGGTCGCCTTCCTGCGGTGGACCCATCGACCCGCTGCGCCAGATGTTCTCGAGGGCAATCATTCCGGGCTGCGGACTCTTGATCACGAGGCTATCGAGGTTGCGTCGTAGCCGTTCGAGGGTGAGCTTTTGGCGGTCGCGTTTGAGTTCCAGAACCTTAAGCGACGCTTCTTCGGCCTGCATGCGGAAGGCTCCCGATTTCTCAAGGCTGGCCAGCCGGGAAGACGAACTTGCTGCGCGGGCTTCATTTTTGAGTCGGTCAATCTCGCTGATCACCGGGCCGCGCCGAAGCTGTAGCTGGGCTTTTTGGAGCTCTGCCTTGGCTTCGTAGATGGCTGCGTCGCGCTTGGCTCTGTCGCTTCGAATCAAGGCGCGCTTCTCTTCGAGTTGGTGGCCGGTTTCCGCCAGCTTCGATTCCGTCTCTCTCGCTTCATCGAGTATCGCCGTCCGATCAAACTCGGCAATTACCTGGTCCTGATTTACTTTTGAGCCATTAGGGATCAAGTAAGTTAAGGTCATGCGGCCGGATTGACCTGTAATCTGAGGCGAACGGATGGAGAAACTTTGCAGTGCCTGTACTGTGCCAGTGGCCCGCAATGAAGTAGTTGGGCGCGTTGGCGACGACGCCTCAATTTTAGTTGGGGCGAGCGAAGTTTGAGCTGTATCCCCGCATGAACACAGGAATGCAGGCACTAAAGCCAATAAGCAAGCGCGAAAAGTCATTTACGCTCCGTGAATAAACGTATAGACGTTCAACAGACGGTAAGCGTTGGGTTGCGGTTCCCAGATTTGTAAGTTTATTTACCAGAGACGAGATTCTTCGTCTCCGATTGGCATGCCAGGAGGAGCTTCGATCGGGCGGGGAAGCGGGATTACCTTTGGATCCTCGATGAAGCGCTTGATCTCATTATTGAGCCATAAGTCGTAATTAATGGTTGAGATTTGTGTAAGAACGGTGAATGCAAGTGAGCGCGCGGTGGGTGCGGTGCGTTGGTCTGCGGCCAGCGCCATCAGGTGATACACAATCGAAACCTTGAGTAGATTTCTCAGTTCCCACTCCATGCCGTAATCAAGTGGCTTGCCCATGAAGGCGGTATCGGTGAGCGCTTTGACTATTTCACCGAGTGCTGGATACTTCTTGTCGCGGGCATTGTGTTGTGCGATGCGGCTGGCGCGTTCGGGGTGCAGGATGAGGCTCACTGCCAGGTTGATGGCGGCTTCGGCTGGGGCCAGGGCGTCGAAGGTTAGGCCGGTGCGGCCTTTGAAGCTTTCGCGGGTTCTGGGGTAGCCGAATGCTGGCGGAGGCATCAGGCTGAGGATGCGCTCTGGTAGAGCGAGGGTTTCTGGCTTGAGTGTGTCGAGGAGAGCGTTGAGGGCGCGGCGCTGTTCTTCAGGAGCGATGATGTTGGCAACGGGCTGCTTGTCGCCACGGATGGCGTAGCGATAGTCCACACCGCCGATCACCTTGGCTGCTGCTTCCACCTGGTAGCGGTGGCTCAGGTAGATGGGTACCAGTTTGTTTTCGATCTCCGACATTGGCGTCCACATCGTGATTACTTTTTCGCCGAAGGTTTCGAGCGCCTTGGTGCGCACTTTCATCATGCGGTTGAGCTCGTCGACGGCATTGGCGCCGTTGTCCCAGAGGTGGCCAGTGGGGTGAGCGCCGCCGGTGGCTCGCGAATCGGTGTCGGCGATCAGATACATGCCGCGCTCGTGTGCGCGGTCGAGTACCTTGCGGAGTTCTGCAGCTTCGTCGGTGCCGGGTGGATAGTGCTGGTAGCCGTATTCAATGGTGACCTTGTCCCAATCGCCTGCGCCTACGGCGTATGCGTCGCTGAGATCGATTGAGCCATCTGGCTTGAAGGTGAAGAGGGGCGCAGGGTAATCCATTACGCTGGTGCGGCCGAAGGCGCTGGCCGAGAAGTTATGCACGAGGCCGAGGGTGTGGCCGATTTCATGAATCGAGAGCTGGCGGATGCGAGCGATCGACATGTCCATCATGCGCTTGGTGGAGGCGTCGGCACCGATGTAGGGAGCGAGCATGCCTTCGGCAATCATGAAGTCCTGACGGATGCGCAAGCTTCCCAAGGTGACGTGGCCCTTGATGATCTCGCCTGTGCGCGGGTCTGTGATGCTGGCGCCGTATGACCAGCCGCGGGTGGAACGGTGTACCCACTGGATGATGTTGTAGCGGGCATCCATCGAGTCTGCCCCCTCCGGCATGACCTCCACACGGAAGGCGTTGCGGTAGCCGATGGCTTCAAAGGCCTGGTTCCA
>CANGVB010000410.1 GCA_947456995.1 Bryobacteraceae bacterium
AGCACAATGTTGCAGAGCAGAATCAGGAGCGTGTTGCGCGTTATGCCGCTGCGGCCGAGGACTGGTTTGTTCGATCGGAGGAAGAGTATACTGCGCGGCTCGAGAATTTCAGGCCTGCTGGTGGGCGCAAGGTTCGTTTGGATGAGTACCGGAGGGCCGGGCCCAAACTTATGTCGACAGGACGGCGAAGAGATGGACGGTTTACCGAGTCTCAGCGGATGAAGAGTGGGGAGCGGCCTACGCTGTGGACGCATTGGGTAAGCGGCGATCACACGCAGATGGCGCGATGGCAGTGGATCTCGCCAACGGGGAAGACCTGGAGTAGTGAGCTTGTGGTGCAAAAAGAGTGGAGCGAGAGCTATGTTTCGTTTCCTGGTGTGTTGCCGATGGAGCGAGGGGGCTGGACGGTGAAGCTGTTGGAGCCTAGTGGGAGTGGGCTGACGAGCCGGTTGACGGTGGACTAGTGGCGGGTCTCTATATAGTTGAGGTATGTGGACCCTTGTTCTCGTTTTCGTCTTAATGATGCAGGAGCCAATGCGTGAGCAGTTCCTCAACATTAAGCGGGGGTTGCTGGGCGAAGATGGGGATCGATACTGGGCCAACTTGAAGGATGCGGAGATGCCGGTGTTTCGAGGGAAGGTGGTGAGTGCCAGCCTCAATCAAGGGGTGAACAGGATTCGGATCTCTATTGAGAAAGATGGGGTGGCGGATGTGAACCTTTTCTCGTTGAAGCCGATGTGTCAGTCTGCCGCTGTTGGCTCGGAGCTCGACTTTGTGGGGGTGGCTCGGGAGTTCAGCAAGGACCCGTTTTTGCTGGGGTTTGAGGCGGTTCGGATTCAGGGTTGCCCGAAATGAGGTTCTATGTCCGGTTGGAACGTCGGGTCTCGATGGCGTTTAGGACGGTGCGGATGCTGGAGTCTATGGGGACTACGCCTGAGACGGTGAGGTCGGCGAATTTAGCTGTGGGGCGGACGTAGGCTTCGGCCATTGGCCTCACTGTTACGTCGTACTGAGCTTTGATGGATTCCGGGGTGCGGCCGCGCTCGGCTACGTCGCGGCGGAGGCGGCGGTTGAAGCATTCTTCGTCTGGTGTTTCTACGTAGACTTTGAGATCGAGCTGGTCTCGCAGGGCTTGCCAGTAGAGGCTGAAGAGGCCTTCTACGAGGATGACCGGGCGGGGGGCGATGGGTTCTGTGGTTTCGAGACGGGAATGCGTTACGAAGCTGTAGCGGGGTTGCTCGATGCCGAGGCCGAGCTTGAGGCTTTCGACGTCGCGGATGAGGAGGGGAGCGTCGAGGGCGTCAGGGTGATCGAAGTTGAATTGGGAGCGTTCTGGCTCTGGGATGTGTGAACGGTCTATGTAATAAGAATCGAGGACGAAGGGGAGGGCTTCGTCGAGGAGCTGGCGGGCAAGGCCGCGGGCGAGTTCTGTCTTGCCGGAACAACTGGCTCCGGCGATGCCAACGAGGAAGGGGCGCATGGTTATTGTTTGAGGAGTCTTTCGCGGGCCGCGACTGGGAGGAGCTGCCAGTTGTTGCTGGGCTTGGTGGGGAAAGACTTTTTCTTAGTGTAGTAGTCGATGATCAGGTCGCGAATGGCGTCGTTTGATTGCCAGAGAACTTTGGCCTCTTTGAACATGCCGTAGCCGGCGGAACCGGCGGCCCGGTAGTTATTAAGCGCGATGGTGAGGGGTTGATTGTCTTTGAGGGGAGCGCCTTTGAAGTTGAGGTTCTGGATGCGCTGGCCAGCGGGCTTGGTGAGGTCGATTTCGTAGGTGACGCCTTCGGCCATGTCGAAGTTGAAGCCCATGAATTTGGGGTTGAGGAGGTTGCCGGTGTCGCACTTGGGGGTGGGGCAGGATTCAAAGTATAGAGCGGCGTTTTCGAGGGCGGCCCGGAGCATGGCGCCATTGCCTTCGATCTTGTAGAGGGTGTTGTCGTAGACGTAGAGGGCGGCGGCTTCGCGGACGGTGACGGGGCCCTTCTTTACCGTGAGGCGGGGGTTGAAGAGGGCGCTCAGGCTGACGTCGGCTTTGGTGTAGAAGAGCTGGACTTCGTGGATGGCGTCGACCAGGGCTGAGTCTTCATAGCGGCCGGTGGCTGCAGTGAGATCAATGCTGGACTGGACGATGGGGCTCGAGAGGTATTGTTCTGTGGCGTCGTGGTAGGGCTTGGCCAGGGCGAGGATTTGATCGTCCGGGACGGTCTGGTCTGTCGCTTTGATGAGGTGGCTGCGGCGTTTGGACATCTGCCATTTGCCGTTGGCGGTTTGGGTGAATTCGAAGTCGAGACGGGTGAGGGAGGCACCGTAGTTTTTGGGTTGGGTGAGGAGGGTGTCGCCGTTGAAGGTTTCGGCGACTTCGCCGTGGCTGTGGCCGAAGACGACGGCGTGGACGCCGGGGACTTCTGCGACCTGCCAGGCGAAGTTTTCGGTGCCGCCGGATTTGTCGATGCCACCGTGGGCAGCGACGATGATGAGGTCTGGTTTGTTGTCGCCCCAGATTTCAAGGAGGCGTTTGAGGGAGGCTGTGGGATTCTCCCAGGAGTAGCCTTTGTAGTTTTCAGGTTTCTCCCAGAGGGGGATGCCTGGGGTGGTGAGGCCGATGATGGCGACGCGGACGCCCTGGACGGTTTTTTCAAGGTAGGGGATGAAGGTTTTGGTGTTGGGGCCGCTGGCGACGGTGTTGGCCGAGAGCCAGGGGAAACGGGCGACGCGGCGGGCGGCGTTCATGTTTTCGAGGCCGTAGTTGAATTCGTGGTTGCCGACGGTCATGGCATCAAAGCGCATGGAGTTCATGACGAGCATCATGGGGTCGATGGAGAGGGCGCGGGCGGGGATGGTGATGCCGGCAGGGAGACGGCCGGACTGTTTGTAGGTTTGGTAGACGCTTTCGAGGGGGGAGCCCTGGATGGTGTCGCCGATGTCGATGAGGAGGGCGTCGGGGGTGGATTTGCGTTGTTCGGCGACGAGGGTGGCGATCTTGGCGAGGCCGTAATTGGCGGGTTTTTGGCCGAAATAGTCGTAGGGGTAAATGTAGCCGTGGAGGTCTGTGGTGGCGAGGATCGAGACTTTGGCGGTCTGGGCGGGGAGAGTGGCGGCCAGAAGGAGTAGTGAGATGAGAGCTCGCTCGATATAATTCATAGTGATGAAGACTTCGTTGATTATGGCGCTTTACGGCGCTTCCTCGTTACTGATGCTCGCACAGACTCCTCCTGCGGTAAAGAAGGCTGCGCCTGCGGCGGCTGTGCCCGCGAAGAAAGCGGCTGCTCCGGCGGCCAAGAAAACGGTTGAGCCGCCACCGCCTCCTCGCCCGGATGGACTTTATGTGACTTTTCAGTTGAGCCACATGGGGCAACCGGTGGGGAAGATTGTGGGGAAGCTGTATGAGAAAGAGTCGCCTGTGACGGTGAAGAATTTTGTGGATTTGGCGTTGGGTAAGAAGGCGTGGCTGAATCCGAAGACGGGTAAGAAGCTGGCTGTACCGCTTTATAACGGGTTGACGTTTCACCGCGTGATTCCGGACTTTATGATTCAGGGTGGTGACCCGAGTGGGGATGGTACTGGCGGGACCGATTCTATTGTGGATGAGTTTCATCCATCGCTTGAGTTTACGAAGCCCGGCTTGTTTGCGATGGCCAATGCAGGGCCACGTACGGGGAGTTGCCAGTTCTTCATTACCGAGAAGCCGACGCCGTGGTTGAATGGACGGCACACGATTTTTGGTGAGGTGATTGAGGGTATGGAGCTGGAGAATTCGCTGGCTCGTGTGCCGCGTGGGCGGGCTGCGCAGGATCGTCCGAATGATCCGATTGTGATGACGAAGGTGACGATTACGCGCTATCCGCTGGGGCAGCCGATCTGGCCTAGCGATGTGCCGGCGAAGAAGACGGCTGCGCCGAAGACGGCTCCGAAGACTGGGGTTGCGCCTGCTGCTCCTGCGACGAAGGCACCGGCACCGAAGACGGCTCCGGTGGCTCCGAAGAAAGCTGCATAAGTTGGCTTATGGCACTCGAGTTTAGTACTTCGTATCTGGAAGACTCGCTTGGTCTGTTTCGTTATTACAAGAAACAGGCCGAGCGGGCGATTGAGCAGGTTAGCGATGAGCAGCTTGTGTTGACGCTAGATGAGGAGATGAATTCGATTGCGCTGATCGTGAAGCATATGGCGGGGAATATGCGTTCGCGATGGACGGATTTCTTGACTACGGATGGTGAGAAGCCGGACCGGGACCGGGATCGTGAGTTTGAGGGGCCGCCGGAGAGTCGTGAGGCTTTGATGGCTTTGTGGGAGGCGGGCTGGCAGTATGTGTTCGAGGCGCTTGAGCCGTTGACGGATGCGGATTTGGGGCGGAGGGTGCCGATTCGGGGGGAGGCGCCTTCGGTGATGCAGGCGGTGAACCGGCAGGTGGCACATTACAGCTATCACTGCGGGCAGATTGTGATGCTGGCGAAGCATTTCAGGGGTGGGGCT
>CANGVB010000411.1 GCA_947456995.1 Bryobacteraceae bacterium
AGGGATCGCGCTTGGGCCTCCCAATACGAAGTAGCACCACGGCTTCAAGGCAGCTCCGCATTTTAGTCAAAAAAAGAGCCCTCGCTTTAAGGGCGAGGGCCGGGTAAAACACGATACTTATCAGGGTTGGTGCTTACCCTCTCCTCCCACCATAGGAAGAGTTCAAGAGTTGAGTGCAGAAATTTGATTCTGACGGGAAGTGGCGAGAAAATCATACCCGCGTTGTAAAAGTGTTGTGAAACTCAGGGGCCTTTGGCGCAGCACCTGCCAGGGGAAGCCGGACGCAAAACGAAGCACCCTGAGCCACGGGTTCTGACCAAAGATCTCCACCATGCGAGCGTACGGTTTGTCTGGAAAGAGCGAGGCCGAGCCCCATTCCATTTCTCTTGCCGGCTGTGGCAAAGGGCTCAAAGAGTTGGGACTTCAGCTCGGCAGCGATGCCGGGGCCATTGTCTGAAATTCTCAGGATCACTGTTGTTGCGGTTTCTTCAGATCGAATGCGGATTGAGCCAGACCCTGACATGGCTTCAACGGCATTGGCGATCAGGTTGAAGAAGACACGCTCCATGCGGGCTCGTTCGACCAGGATCATTGAGGTAAGGTCCACATCGATGTAGATCGATACGGCGTGTGAATCGATGGAAGATACCAGCCGCTCGGTAGAAGCACAAATGACCTCTGCCAGACTGCAGGGTTCCAGTGGAGATAGCTTGCCGCTGGAGATGTTGGAAAGATCCTGAAGCAGAGACTGGATGCTGAGCGAGGCCTGATAAATGTTGCGGGCGATGCGTCTCGATTGGGACTCGTTGAGGCCGGTATCGACCAGCATCTCCGAGCCACCGTAGATAGCGGCGAGGGGGTTTCGGAGGTCGTGCACGATCGAGGTAGCAAACTGGCCGATAGTGGCAAGACGCTCCTGGCGAATGAGCTCACCACGGGCTTGCTGGAGCGAAACGCACATGGTGTTGAAGGATTGGGCAAGGCGGCCGAGTTCGTCGCCGCGATCGATCACGAGGCGGGTATCGTAGTTTTGCCGGGCGACTTCGGCAGCAGCCTTGTCGAGACGCTCAATGGGGTCTACAATCTTGCGGGTGAGTGCGTAGCTGAGGCCAAGGCCGAGGAGCACGGCGACCGTCCAGAGGCCGAGCATGCCGCGC
Source organism: Bryobacteraceae bacterium (assembly GCA_947456995.1). GTDB lineage: Bacteria > Acidobacteriota > Terriglobia > Bryobacterales > Bryobacteraceae > Bryobacter. Next base: position 1,158 of record CANGVB010000411.1, read on the forward strand.
TGCAATTCGTCGAGGCGCTCTTGCGCGGCGTCGAAGGAGCGGACGATGCGCAGTTCGCCAATCGATTTCCCGGCGATGTCGAGCAAAGGAGCGGCCAGGAGGCCAAAGCCGGCACCTTGCGTGCGCACAAGGACAGGTTCGAGGCCCGGGTTGGGCGTCTGGTTGAGTTGTGCGGTTTTGACTGGATCGAGGGTGGAGGCGATGGGTTGGCCGGCCGAGGAAAAGACGAAATCGCTACCAGTATTCTGGCGCAAAGACTTTGCCAGATTGGCATTCACCGGGTAGCCGGTAAGGAGGATGTTCAATAGTGCAGAGCCTTGTTGGGCATCGACATAAACGGGCGTGACTACGATTTGCCAGAGTCTGCCGGCGTGGGTGAGGAAGCCCTTGCTTTGCTGTGGAAATCGCGGGGTGGCCGAGCGTATGACCTCAGCCAGTGGCGGTGCAGGGCCGCCGCCGAGCGAGGCAATGACGGCACCAGCAGGATCGGCGACGAGAAAGATCGCTTCTTCTTGTGAGACCTTGGCCCAGACTTCTGAGGCCGTATCGCGGATGGTGGCCTGATCGCCAGTGCGGAAGGAGGCCCTCACTTCCGGCATGTTGCTCATCAATGAGCTGACGGAGGCAAGCATGTTCTCGCGTGCGCGCCAGAGGGTTTCGTAGGCACGAAGGCTCGCCGTGACTTCGCCTTCGAGGCCGCGTGAAGTGGTGTTTACAGCGAAGCGGAGGGCCAGCCAGCTTGTGGCCCCAACCAGCAGGGAGATACTGATGGACACGGCCATCAGTATTTTTCTGGTTAGGGGCCAGCCTCGCATCAGCGTTTGGCTCCCGGATAGATCGGGTTGGTGTCGGCTGGCGGATAACGGTTGCCAAATTTGTTGGGGTGCGGAATTGGCACATAGCCAGTTTCCGATACCGTGATGGGTGGAATTTTGAGGCCCGAGTCTGGGATTCGAACGGTGCGCTCGAGCGCTTTGAGGGTGGGTGCTGTGCTGCGTTCGTGATAAAGCTCCAGCTTGTAGTTCCCCGGTGGGACACCGCGGATTTCCCAGGAGCCGTCGGCGAGTGAGGTGGCAAAGTAGGGCGTCGCGAGAACCACAACGATGGCACTCATTGCGGAATGAATGTTGCAGAAGAGCCGGGTGATGCCGGGGCGATCAAAGCGAACGCTTCTCGATTGCCCGGGTGGGTAGAGACCAAGGTCGAAGACCTTACCGTCGAAGTTGGAGAAGGCGTTGTGGAAGATGGGGTCGAGGTTGGGGAAGTCGACTGTCGTTCCAACAGAGGCCGCCAGGACGTGAGGCTCAAAGCGTTTATTTTTCTGTATGATGCGAGCTTTAGCTGAGGGAGTCGGCGAGGCTGATGGCGTATCGATGGGGGTGAGCCAGAGAACAACACCGCTTTTGTCCTGTTTTGCTTTCTGGTCGCGCGAGCCCTGCACCTGGACTGCGCCGCTGACATCGGCGGCGTGGAGGCTGAGGGCGAGCAGACTAAAACTGATAAGCCAGTGCGAGGTCATAGTGGTTCTTCAGTCTTCTGCCCAGCCGGAGGTAGTCTGTGCGCACCTGGCTTGCTTCAAAAGAGATGGTTACATTAGTGGCGATACGGTAGATGAGGTTGCCGGCATAGAGGAAGTTCCTTGCGACGCCGCCAGTGGCGAGATCGCTGTTTCTGTCGTCGTGAATGCCGGAATAGATGTTTGCTGCCAGGCGCGGAGTCAACTGGTAAGAAACCTGAGCCCAGCCTGCTCTGCTATTGGTGGGGCGTACGATGCGATTGGCGAGGACGGTGAAGCCCTGACGGTTGGTACCCATGTGGGCGATGTTTTTGCCCGAGAAGGCTAGGCCGGTGAAGGTGAGGCGGTCTGTGGGGGCCCAAAGCCAATCGAGGCCGAAGAGTCTGGAAGGGACGCTGGTTCCAGCAACCAGCGTTGAGCTGGCATGAATGACCGGGGCCAGCTCCCAGCGTGTCTCTCCGTTTGATTTGCGATTGAGGGCAAGGCGGCCTTGCCAGCCTGGGCGGACAGGAGCGAGACTGTCGGCGAAGGCTGCGGGTACAGCTGCGGATTCTTCAGCCGTTTGGTAGATGGAGCCCTGTGCTTTGAGTTGCGTGGATTCGTTGAGGTTGAAGCGTTGTTCGACGCGTACTTGCGGTTGCCAGAGCCAGGGATTGCCGGCACCGGTAGCCGGAGCAATTCCGACCTGGGCGAAAGTAGTGGGGTCGCGATGGGAGATGAGCGGTTTTTCCTGGCCGAAGGAGAGGCTGGTGTTCTTCCATGCGAGCTCGAGGTTGGCTACGCGAAGGCGGGGATAGTCTGCGAGGTGGCGGCTTTGCTGCCGTGGGGGAGTGCCGGTGCGCGGGTTGGTGTCGAAGAAGTCGATCATGGCATAGCCTGAAACGTCAGCACCTAGGATCGTTTGCGGGCTTTCGAAACGCAGGCCGATGATGGTCTGGCTGGCGGTGATGCCGGCCGAACGAGGGGAAGCCACCAGGGCGGCAGAAGCCGAATTGATCGCGCCGCCATTGTTGGGGCCATTCCAGTAGCTATTCATGAGCAGGGTGCCGGTGATGGCCAGCGGTTGTTTGGATGCGGCTTCTACTTTTGACTGTGCCTGCTCGCGGATCTGCGTCTTTTGCACCTCGACGGTTTCGGCCAGTGGGACGCTGCCGGGATTGAGTTGCTGCTTGAGACTTTCTACTTCTTTTTTGAGCGCTTCGTTTTGGGCTTCGAGTTTGGCGAGGCGTTCGAGAATCAATTCGAGTTGTGTGTTTTGCTGTGCGGCTAGCGGGGCTAGAGAAAGCAAGCAGCTAAGCGCCAGGGTTTTGCTTCGCATCGAAGAGTCGCTCCAGGGTTTGTCGCAATACCATTGGTGAGTAGGGCTTGGAAAAGAAAGCGTCGGCGCCCAGGGACTTTACTCTCCCAGGGGTGGCTTCATCTGTGTTGGCACTAATCACGACAATCGGAATTTGACTATACCGGATATCGGAGCGCACTTGCTCGATCAGTTGGAAGCCATCGCCCAAAGGCATGTTGAGATCGGTGCAGAGAGCGTCTATGCCTTCTTTGCTGTCCACAATTTTCATTGCTTCCAGCATAGATCCTGCTGTGCGTACGTCGACATTCTGAATCGACATCAGGGCCAGCGCCATTGCCTCTCGGGAATATGCGGTGTCGTCCACAACGAGGATGAGTTTCTCCATGGAGGCCTAGGGAAGGAAGCGGTAATCCACCCCGTGTACGGTATGCAAAAAACGCGGGGCGTCTTGTTGCTGCTCCAGTTTTTGGCTCAGACGCACTACGTGAGCGTCC
>CANGVB010000412.1 GCA_947456995.1 Bryobacteraceae bacterium
AATAAAGATCGGGAAGGGGCTGAAGCCAAAGAAGGAAAGCGCTAGCACCCCAGCAAAGATCAGTATGGTGCTCGAAGTTTCTCCGGCCTTGAGGTAAGGCTGCAACATGCGCCAAACGCTTGCGCCAATCAATCCACAGACGGCCGCAGCAGTACCGGTAAGGAAGCGCCGGGCCAACTCGCTTTCATAGACGTCGACGTAAACTGCAGCGAGCAAAGCAGCGACAATACTGCCAGGGATCGCACTCAGAGACAAGGCCAGAAGCGCGCCCGGCCAGCGATAGAAGTCCCAGCCAATGCCACTAACCAGGGCAAGTATGCTAGTGCCTGGAGTGATCCGGGCGATGCCGTAGATAGTTCGAAAACGATCGAGAGAAAGCCACCTGTTGGAGTCGACAAAGTCGCGCTCCATAGCGACTACGGTGACACTCCCTCCACCAACAGTAAACGAGGCGTGCTTGAGAATCAGGCGGCAGAATTCTCCGAGAGCCGGCCGCCCTGACATCAGGACTTTTTGGTTTCCTTAACCAGCATCTCCACCAGATTGCGCAGGTTGGCTTCTTCCATATTGAAGAAGGCATCTCCACCTGGATAGCGGCCGCGAACCTTGCCAGTGCGGTCAAAAACCATCAAAGCCGGCACGTAGAGCTGTTCTGGCTTGAGGTCGAGGAACTTGCAAATGTCGTCGATCGAAGCCCAGCCCAGCGGGAAGCTGATCTTGTAGTTCTTCGCGAAGTCCTTCACGAGAGGTTCAGGGTTCTGGTCCACAGCAACCGCAACGGCGCGAAAGCCTTTGGCCGAAAACTCCTTCATCACCTTTTCCATGATCGGGAGTGACTTCTGGCAATGAGGGCAAGTGGTCTTGAAGATAGTTACAGCACAAGGGCCGCCCACCATCTGGCGGGTGTTCATGGTCTTGCCACCAGGAAGAGCGATGTTCAAAGACGGGGCTGCTGGCTTCTTGGTGGTTTGCGCGGCAAGGGCCGTTGCGCTCAGGATGAGTCCTCTACGGGTCATGACTATTCGCTCGCTTTCTTGGTGACAGCAGTCTTTTTGGCAGGTGCGGCTGAGGCGCCAGACTTCTTCAAAGTGTCTTCAATGAGCTTGCGGAAATTCCTTTCACGCTCGGCGAGATCCTTGCCAAAGATCAAATCGCCACCCATGTGTTGAGAGATGATCTGCCCCTTGCGGTCGATCATGACGATAGTGGGCATGTAGAGCTGCAACATCGTGGGGTGTTCGAGGTAGCCGTAGGCTGAATCTCTGGCGCCATAGCCGATCGGGAAAGTGGCACCCTGCTCGCGGATGAAGTCGGGAGTCAACATCTTTGCCATATCGTTGATGCAAACACCAAGAGGCTGGAATCCCTGGCTGCCGTATTCCTTATAGAGCTTTTCGATTACCTTAACGGTGTCCTTGCAATGCGGACACGTGGTCAGATAGAAGCCCATCATGATCACTTTGCCCTTGTACTGGCTGAGCAGCACCTGCTTGCCCCCGGGGACTTCAAATCCATACTCAGGCGATTGACGCGGGATTGTTGCCCCGGACATCAGCCCAACGGTCAATAAGGAAAGGACCAGCATTTTGGTCATAGATACTCGCATCGCATTCACCTCGAACATATTTTCTAGTGTACCGGAAGCCCTTCTTCAGCGAAGACCGAACGGCCTTCCCGTCGCAGGCGGAAGCCTCCGCGGTCGCCCTGGCCTTCAAGGCTCAGAGGCCCACGCTGTTGAACTTCAAACTTCTTCCATTTGGACGCGAGCAAAGAACCATAAGCCTCAAACCACCGCCGAGCCGATTCTTCGTCTTTCCAGATCGACGCATGGGAGAGCAAAAGGTCGCGCGTCTTTCGATTTTCATAGAGCTGGTACCCACCGCCGCGGAAGTCTTCGACGATGCCATCTGCCTTTTTGCCAAAGGTACGCAGAAGGATGCTCATATCGATTTCACCCAGAGTGCCATCGGCTCGGGACCGCCATCGAGGGCCCTTGGGAGGCGTTGGAACTGAAACCTTCTCAGGTGCTATCCCGGCAAAGTACTGTTCGGGATGCATCACTTGTGCGCTGGAAGCAGGAGGCTGTTCAAATACGCGCTTCATGCAATTCGGGTCTTTTTCGCACACAGCGGCCTGGAAGCGGAAGCCATAGGAGTACGGAAAGAGAAGGCTCTCTTTGAGATAAAGCGGGACACGCTTCATCACAGGAAAACCATCTTCGCTGTTGTCGTTCGACTGACTGAGCCTGCTCACCAACTCAGGAGAAGTCTTCAAACTCAGGCCGGATTCTCGCGCTGCGTGCTCACCCATCAACCACATCGCCTGGCCTTCCATGACGGCCATACGCGCTAAAGCAGCATCGTCGCCTTTGGCGGCCTTAAGGAACTTACTCAAACCATAGCGCTGATCGGCAAGAGCGTGGCCGAGTTCATGAATCAACAATTCAGGGCCCAAGCCTTCCTGAACATGGTCGAGAACATAAAGCTTCCTGGCCTTGAAGTCATAGAAGGCGGCGGCCTGCTCTTGAAGCAGATCAAGAGTGGTTTGCTTCAACTTGAAGTCAGGGGGAGCAAAGCCGAACATCTGAAGCACAAGCTCCTCGGTGTCTACCTTGCTCGAACTCACTTCAGTCTTCATCTTGTCTTTGAGGTAGCGCTCAAGCTCAGCGGAACTCATCATCGCGGCGGGCACCTTGCGCTCGATACGGAAGCCGGTCATCTCTGAGGCTTCCTTGAGATAGAGGTTTACCTTCAGCAGCAGCGCGGAGTCAGCTCCAAAGGCTGGCATGAGGAAAAGCGCAAGGGCACCGTATCTGCGCAATCCGCGCCCGAGCCATGCAGCTGAGACCAGACAAAGCAAGCCAGCACTGATGGCGGCAGTACGAACGCCAGTCGCGCGGGATAGTGCGCCGAAGAGGGTTGCGCCAATCGGGGCCATGCCCACAACGGCTGTTCCGAAGAGCGAAACAACGCGCCCTCGCAGGTGTTCTGGGGCAGAGGTCTGCAGGGTGGAATTGGTTGCCGCGTTTTGTCTCATCAAGGATCCTCCAGCAATGGCCATCAACACCAGCGAAAGCCAGTAGTCAGGACTGGCCCCATAAGCCATGAGCGCCAGGCCAAGCCCAAGTCCACTCACTACACTGATGCGCGGCATGCTTGCTGCGTCTCGTGAAGATGCAAGTAAATATGTACCAAGCACGGCACCGCATCCCATGGAGGCCGTCAAACATCCCAGGCCCCACGCTCCCCTTCCAAAGAGGTCTTCGGCGAAGAAGGGGTTAAGCACAAATACCCCACTGAATCCAATATTCATGAATCCGCATAAGAGTAGCAGACGCCAGGCAACCGGATTGCCCCTTACGTACTCGAAGCCCTGACGAAGCGTTGCGGCCGGCCCGCTACCTGAAGCTTGAGCCGGCATCCGCATCGTTGTCAGTACGAACAGGACGGCAAGGAAGGTAACGGCATTAAAAGAGAAGCACCAGGCCTCGCCCACTGCGGCGAGAGCCAGGCCGCCCATTGCAGGCCCCGCAATCCGGGCCAGGTTGAAGATCAGGGAATTCAGACTCACGGCACTGATCAAGTCTTCGCGGCTCGACATGTCAAGCATCATCGCCTGGCGTGCTGGGATGTCGAAGGCATTCGCGAGGCCAAAGAGCAAGCCAAGTGAATAGACTTGCCAGACGGCAATCCAACCAGTGAAGGTGAGAATCGCGAGCGCTGCAGCCTGAACCAGGAAGATGCTTTGCGTGGTGAGAACAATGTGCTTCCGGGTGAAGCGATCTGCAGCGAGGCCTCCCACAACCCCTAGGAGCAACATGGGGAGGTTCGTGAAAAGACTCATCAGCCCAAGCTTCCACTCAGAGTGTGTCAATCGGTACATCAGCCAACTGAGCGCAGTGTTGTGGACCCAGGAGCCGGTGAGTGAAACCAGCTGCCCTGCGGCATAGAGTTGAAAATTGCGGTGGCGCAACGCACGCAAAGCAGAGTTGCGCCCCGATGAGACTTCTTCCAAGTATCTATTTCACCGCAATCGTGGTACCCGCTGGGGATTCGATGTTTCCGCTGCGGACACGAACCGGAACTTTGTCACCAGCTTCGACCGCCATCGGGATTCTTGCGTTGATCTGAAAGACACCACTGACAAGACCTGGCGCAGGCCCGGCATACAGCAGTTCTGCATCGATGCCGCCAATTTGCAAGGTAAGGGGCGACAGGAATTCGGGCAGGGGCAATCCGACGACAGCCCCATCCATGGGATTACTCTTGAACGTTCCGGCACCAGTGCCGTAAAGCACGATCAGTTTCCCTGGCTCGGCAGCATTACTTGCAGAGTTCACTGAACCGTTCTCATTAAGAGCAGCAACTTGATTCTTGCCGCTGAAATCGACGCTGAAGAATCCAGGGCTCGAGCTGGCAACAGGAAGAGTAATCGCTTCGCTCTTGATGCCAT
>CANGVB010000413.1 GCA_947456995.1 Bryobacteraceae bacterium
AGAAGTGGCTCGGCCCGAGTGAATCGATGCGCGTCCTCGAAGTCGAAATCGACGGTCTTACCCACAAGCTGGTCGTCTGGAATGGCCCCAAGTCCAGCCAGATTCTCGAATTGTCTGCCGGTGCTGAGAATTCTCAACTTGCGAGGGAGGCAGCTTGTTAAAGATTCTGCTTGCCATCGGTCTCTGCGCTGCTGCCGCCACAGCTGCTCCGGCTTCTGCTTCTGCTGTCGATTCCGGCAATACTCCGTTGCGCCTGGCCATACAGCTCACCATCGCTGCTATGGTTCCCATGCTCTTCGTCACCATGACGCCTTTCTTGCGGATCAGTGTTGTACTGCATTTCCTGCGTCAGGCGCTGGGAACACAAACGGTACCGTCCAATCAGGTCATCGTTGCGCTGTCTGCCCTGCTGACGGTACTCTCGATCTCGCCGCAGCTCTCCGCTATCTACCAGGGAGTCATCGAGCCTTACAACAAAGGCACGATGAGCGAAGAACAAGCTTTCCTTGCGGGTGGCACGCAAATGAAGAGCTACATGGTTCCTTACCTCGGCGAAAAGGAGATCGCCATGATGTTGCGCGTCTCTCGAGGCCCTGCTCCCAAGACTCCTGCCGATCTTGCCTTTCCCGTCATCGCAGGGGCTTACATGTTGAGCGAACTCAAGAGTGCATTCAAAATCGGCGTGCTTCTCTACATGCCCTTTCTGATTGTCGACTTGATCGTCTCGGCCGTGATCGTAACCCTCGGCATGATCCAGCTACCTCCGGTGATGGTCTCTGCTCCTTTCAAAATCCTGATCTTTGTCATCGCTGACGGATGGACGGTCATCATTGACGCCGTCATGAAATCCTTTGAGGTCGTGCGCTGATGGAAACCGTAGTTGCAGTCGAAATTGTCCGCGGGGCCATCCTTACCTCGATCCTGATTGCTGCGCCGCTCCTTGGCATCTGTCTGATCTGTGGAATCGTATTTAACCTGATCCAGGTTGCAACCTCGATTCAGGACCCGGGCTTCAGTTCCATCCCCCGGTTCTCGGTCTGCGCCTTTGCCTTCCTGCTGCTTCTGCCCTGGATGCTGAATCAGATGTCCGGCTATATCGGACGCATGGCAGAAATGATCCCGAGGGTTGTGCGGTAGCTATGTTTAACCTCGAGGGAGCAGCAGCCTTATTCGCCACCGAAGTTGCCCGTGCGGTTACTGCCGTTGCGGTCTTGAATCTTCCAGGCTTTCGGCAGGTGCCGGGTCCCGCGCGTGCCTTTCTTGGGCTCTGCATTGCCTGCGCTTGCTTCTCGGGGAAATGGGCCGCTGCTGGAACGTCCGATCTTGCACCTGTAGGCTTCTGGCTCGTCTGCGGCCGCAACCTGATTGCCGGTTTGCTCGTGGGCTTGCTCTGGAATACCGTCCTTGAGGCTTGCTCCCTTACCGTCCAGATGGCGAGCGTTCAATCCGGCCTGAGCTATGGCTCGATCATCGACCCGACCAACGATACCGAAAGCGGCTCGCTCCTCACCATCACGCAGTTCTGCGTCTTGCTTACCTTTATCACCGCCGGTATCCATCTGGAATTCCTCGGCGCCTTATTGGAATCAGACAAAATCTGGGAAAGCCTCAGCCGCCCCGGTGCCCTCGCAGGCGTTCTCAAGTCGATGCTCGGCTTCAGCTTTCGCACCGGCTTGCGCCTGGCCGCTCCATTCATCGCCTGCATGCTTCTGCTCGATATTGCCTCGGCTCTTGGCTCGCGCTTTGCCGAGCGCTTCCAGCTCAGCATGCTTCTGTTTCCGATCAAGTGGGCAGCCACACTCTTCATCCTGATGGCCTCCACTTATACCCTGCATCACCTTGAAGCCAAACTCTCGCAGCAGGCACTCCAATTCCTGGGGGCGCACAACTAAGCCATGTCGCAGAGTGGAGAACGTACAGAAGAGGCATCGCCCAGACGGCTGGAGAAAGCACGTGAAGACGGCAAGATCGTATCAAGCCGATACCTGGCGATCGCAGTGCAATTCATCGCAAGTTTCTTCTACTTCAGCGGCTTCGACGAACTGGCTGGGCCTGCTCTTCGCCACTGGAAAACCTGGCTGGCATCCTCCTTCGATCAAACGGTTCACCCAGACCAGCTCCTCACGCTCACTCTTCACTGGACCTGGCAAACGATGACCTACTTTCTCTGGGCAGGCGCAGTGACTTCCGGTGCCGTTTTCGCTTCACAAATGGTGGTGAGTCAGGGCTATTTCAGCCTCACTCGTGCCAAGCCCGACTTCTCGAAAATATTCAGCACCAACCGCCTGGGCGGCCAGCTCAAAGAAGGCTTAAAGTCACTTCGCGCCAGCCTTCTACTGCTTGCCATTGTCGTAATCGCGATTTGGTACTACGGCCAGGATTTGTTGTCCTGGAGCATCTTCCTCACCCGGCTCTCTCTTCTCAGCCAGATCTATGAGCAATCCTCCCACCTGATGACCATCGGCAAGCTTTGCTGCCTGGTCTTCTTCCTCTTTGGTGCGGCAGATCTCATGATGGCGATGCGCAAGCACAACGAAGAGCTCAAGATGACCAAGCAGGAGTTAAAGGAAGAGTACAAAGAGGGCAACGGCAACCCGGAAGTAAAGGCAAAGATCCGCCGCCGCATGAAGGAATTTGCCGGCAAGCGCATGATGGCGCAGGTTCCCAATGCAACCGTAGTCATCACCAATCCGACACACTACGCAATCGCCATCCAGTACAACTCCGACGACATGAGCGTCCCACTCGTTCTCGCGAAGGGTATGGATCACGTTGCCCTGCGAATCCGAAAAATTGCAATGGATCGCGAGATCCCCATCATCGAGAACCCGCCGCTTGCGCAGGCTCTCTACAAATCCGTTGAAGTTGGCCAGGAAATCCCGATGCATCTGTACCGGGCCGTGGCCGAAGTTCTTGCTTATGTCTATCGAGTCCTCGGGCGCAATGGAGCCCGCTAAAGAATCAAAATGAATCCTTCTCTGCCCATCTCACAAAAGCCCATCGCTACGCCGCCGCCGCGCGCTCAATCCAACCCGGTCGCTGTCCCTTCGATTTTTAACTGGCAAATGCTGAAGCGAGCCGAAATCGGCGTGCCGGTAGCGGTGCTGGGAATTCTGATGGCGATGATTCTGCCGCTGCCGGTGATGTTACTCGACCTTCTGATCTCGGCCAACATTGCGGTCAGCCTACTGGTCTTGCTGGTCTCGATGTACATCCTCAAGCCCACCGAGTTTTCAATTTTCCCGTCCTCACTCCTGCTCCTCACAATGTTCCGGTTGGCTCTGAACATTTCCTCCTCCCGCCTGATTCTGATGAATGGCAACCTGGGCACAGCCGCCGCTGGAGACGTGATCGAGTCCTTCGGCCAGTTTGTCGTCGGTGGAAGTTTCATCATCGGCTTGGTGATGTTTCTCGTCCTCATCGGCATCCAGTACGTCGTCATCAATCACGGCGCCGTACGCATTTCCGAAGTCACCGCCCGCTTCACCCTCGACGCTCTACCCGGTAAGCAAATGTCGATTGATGCTGACCTCAACGCAGGGCTGATCGACGAAGCCGAGGCCAGAGAACGTCGCAAGAAATTGGCCCAGGAGACCGAGTTCTACGGCTCGATGGACGGTGCCAGCCGCTTCACCCAACGCGATGCCGTCGCCGGCATCATGATTCTCCTGATCAACATCATTGCCGGCTTTCTGATCGGGGTCTTCCAATACGGGATGGATATCGGCAAGGCCTTTGAGACCTACACCATTCTGACGATCGGCGATGGGCTGGTAACCGTCATCCCCGCGCTGATGATTTCGCTTGCCGGAGCATTGATCGTCACCCGCGGCGCCAGCGAGGGGCAGCTGGATTCTGAGATCCGCCGCCAGATTCTTACGGTTCCTGAACCGATCGGCCTGGCTGGTTGTGTCTTGATCCTGCTCGCGATGGTGCCCGGTCTCCCCAAGATCCCCTTTCTCACCCTCGGCGGCCTGGCCCTCTTTGCTGCCAAGAAGATGCTCGAAAAGAAGCACGAGTTGGCAACGGCAAAACCCGAGCCAGCGGTCGCCGCAGCCACGGCCAAGGAGAGCATCGAAACGCTTCTGCGCGTTGATACCGTCGCCGTCGAAGTAGGCCTTGGCTTGGTGCGTCTGGTCGAGGGTGGCGGACAAAGCACGCTCCTGCAGCGCATCTCCGGAGTTAGAAAACAGCTTGCCTCAGACCTGGGCTTCATACTTCCAGCCGTCCGAGTCACTGACAATCTCTCGCTCCGCGCCACAGAATACCGAATCCTGATCAAAGGCAACGAAATGGCTCGCTTCGAGATGAAGCGCGGCTACGAGTTGGCTCTGCTGCCAGGGGATGCCAAAGAACGCAACCATAGCCAGCTCACTTCCAATCTCGTATCACAGGGGGCAATTCCCACAAAGGAACCGGCATTCCAATTGGACGCTCTCTGGATCCCCG
>CANGVB010000414.1 GCA_947456995.1 Bryobacteraceae bacterium
AAAGTCTTGCGAATGAGTTGGAGCATCAATGCCAACAAAAGCACGTGCATGAACAAATCAGCGGCCGAGTATACAAGGATGAATGTTTGGTCTACAGTAGCGTTGCCGTCGCGGGGAAGCAATTCACGAAATTTGCCGAAGAAGTAAGCTGCTGAGGTGAGAAGAAAAAGAACTAGAGAAAAAACAATGGCAAGGGGGTAATCACGGTTGCGTGGATTCAAAAAACGAGACAAAACCAGAGCTTGCACCAGAAGTGCAATCACTGGGCCATATTCGCTCAATACTTCGAGGAGGAAATGTTGAAGAGCCACCGATCACTCCATCTTAAGCGCATTTGCCAAGGGGAGTGTGGTGGCTCTTGAAAATTTGTTCCAAAAACAGAACAGGATGGTTACTGGTCAACGTCGGGCAGGACGATCGGGATGATGTCGACGTCAGGGAGAACGATCGGGATAATGAACATTTTTAATTTGCCTCCAGCAAAATACTTTAGAACTTCAGTTCTACGAATAGAACTCCCGCACTAAGGCGGATACCTTAATTATGCTTAGGTCATACCTAAGCGTCAATATTTTTCCTGAGAAAAAATCTAAGGTAAAGCACTTAGCAGTGATTTTTCGCCTTATGTTCGCCTTGGCGCGTAATATTCTGGTTTTTGATCCCACATCCGACACAGCTGGAAGATGAAATCGTGGTGTTGCGGCCACTCGCAACAGGCGATCTGGAGGGCTTGCTGGCTCAGGCGCAGGAAGATGAAATGTGGCAGTTTTTCAGAACCGGGAGTCTTCGCTCATCCGAACGAATGAAAGCCTGGATCGATGAGGCGATTGAAGCCCGGGGGAAGGGAATTGACTACCCCTTTGTGACGGTAGACCGGCAAAGCGGGCAGGTGGCTGGCTCAACGCGGTTTCGGCTGATCGATTCGGCCAACCGCTCGGTTGAAATCGGTGGAACCTGGCTTGGTGCTCCGTTTCGCGGGACAGGAATCAATCGCCACGCCAAGTACCTGATGCTGCGATATGCGTTTGAAGAAATGCGCGTGGTACGGGTGCAGTTTCGCACCGATCTGCGCACCCTCCGCTCTCAGCGTGCCATTGAGCAACTGGGCGCAGTGCGTGAGGGTGTATTGCGCAAGGATTTCATATACGCCGATGGCTACCAGCGATCGAGTGTCTTCTATTCGATTACTGAAGACGAGTGGCCAGCGCTACGGCTTCGGCTTGTCCGGTAGCTTGCGGAAATCCTCGCGCGAGATCTCGCGGCCAATGAACGCAACCTTCTGGAAGGGCCATTTGGCCTTGATCCAGGCCTTGACCTCAGAATAGAGGCGGTCTTCAAAGCCGATCACAAACTGGTTCTCGGTTACCCACATGCGGACGGTTGCATCGTAGCCCTGCTTGTTGCTCGGACTGATGTAGACACACCCAAGCTCACGCGACTCGCCTGGATTCAACACCGCGTAAGTAAACTTGCGGCGTGCTTTAAAGCCAGCCTCTTCGCCTTCCACATCCTTGATGGCATCGGCCATGCTCAGACCCGCATGTGGCCACGAAGTTGAGAACGTGAATGTCTTCTGCAAGTGCTCAATCGAACTCATATAGGCGGCATAGTCGTGATTGGCGTATTTCGGGCCAAGGGGCTTCAGTTTGAATGTGCCCTGAAACGATGTATAAAGTTCGGGGACCTGAAAATCCGCTGGTACAAAAGGCGCAACTGCAGGTTGCGCCAGAAGCAGGGAGCTGAGCAGAAGGAGAAGATGCCGTTTCATGATCCGTTCAGTATAGCCAAAATGAAACATTTTCCTCGCGCCGTTCCATTTTGAACCGATACGCTTTCTGAAGGATGTGACTCATGGCTCTCGGCAACTTGTCGATTTCCCGAGTGGATGGACCTCGACCCATCCGCCCACGTAATGCAGAACCGGCTCTGGACAGGACCGGCGAGCGATCGCGCCCGGATAAGGCGAAAGAAAGCCAGTCCAGTGCTGGAACCCGCGGTGCTGTAACCCTTGGCGCCGAGCGCACGAAGCTGCGCACGCGCCAGAGCGAAGAAGGCTCGCTTACCCTCACCACCGCTGAAGGCGACAAGGTGACCATCTCATTCAGTAACAAGCAGAGCACCAAGGTCGATCAGGCCAAGCTCTATGGCCCCAATGGCAGCTTTGAGGCAACGCGCACCCGTTCGAAGGAGACTTCACAGTTGTCTGTCAGTCTCGAAGGCGAACTCAGCGAAGCAGAGCTGAAAGACATCACCGATCTGGTGTCCAAGTTGTCGAGTGGTCTTGAGAGCGCCCGCAGTGGCGACTTTGACGCAGCACAGAAGCAGGTTGCTTCTACTGGCAATCTCGGTACGATTCAGAATTACAGCTTTGCCTACCAGCAGTCTTCCAACTACAGCTTCAAATCGACGCAGCTATCGGTTACGGCTTAGCTGCTAGCATGCCGCGCCGCACTGCCTGATTGCCAAAGCTCTTCTTGAGCGAATCCATCGCGACGGCGAGGCGTTGCTCCTTTTCGCGATTCTGGCCCGTGGCTGTGAAATCAAAGAGACTCATCTGTGGGCTCGGGGCGTGTGCGCGTGCTGCGCGCAGCCAAAGCGCACGCAAGCGCACGCGCCGCTCCCAGGTCTGTTGTAGAAGCCTTGGCAGATGGCCGTAGAAGTCTGCCTCAACCGCACTTGGCTCTGCGATAGTAACGCTGCGTTCGTTCTCCTCGCGGTCGGTGTAACGCAGCCCCAGGCTCAACTTGCGTACCTCCATCCCGTCGGCTCGAACTGATTGCATCAGGGTTTCGAGTAAAGACCTCAGCGCAGCCAGTAGCTTTGCATTTTCCCAGACGTCTTCGGCAAATTCGATGCTCTCTTTCCACGATGTCTCCGTGGCTGTTTTTGTTTTTCCAACCGGAGATTCGTCGATCCCCTGTGCGCGGCGCTGTAGCTTCAACGCATTGCGGCCCAGGATCATCGCGGTGGCATCGAGTGGTGCCCGGGCCAGATCGCCAATCCTCTTGAGCCCGGCCACCTCCAGCGTATCGGCGTGTTCGCTTGTGATCCCCGGTAGCCAGCGCAGCGACAGTGGCGCGAGAAAAGCAGATTCGCCACCAGCCATGATTTCGTAGGGCGCATGTGGCTTTCGGATGCGAGCCGCAATACGGGCGACGGTTTTGTTTGAAGCAAGGCCAAAGCTTAAGGGCACATGCAACCAGCTGCTGACGGTTTGTCTGAGCTCATGGGCATAGCCTAGAGCCGGGCCGTTGTGTGTTTCGGTGCCAGTGAGATCGAGCCAGGCAGCGCCGGCTCCAGAAGCTTCTACCAGCGGCGTACGTTCTTCGCACAGCATCAGGATCTGCTCGCTGAAGCGCTCATAAAGATCAAAGTGCGCCGGCAAGGTTAGCAGGGGCGGACACATCCGCCGGGCCTTTTGCATGGGCGTGCCGGGCCGGATGCCGTAGCGCTTGGCTTCAAGACTGGCCGACAGCACAACACCTCGCTTGGCACCACCCACAGCTACGGCACGGCCGCGCAGGCGTTTATCGGCTGCCTGCTCGATCGAGGCAAAAAAACCGTCCCCGTCCCAATGGATGATGCTGCGCATGAATACTGTAAGTATTTACAGTATAGAAGGTTTTGGCGGATTCTTGTGTGTCCTCGCGCTTAGACAGTGAACGGATCTTCGGGCAGGTTGTTCCTGAAGACCGGATTCTTTGAGGAGATCCTTTATGTACACACGAATGAAGTGGTTGATGATGTCGGCCGCACTGGTTTTGACTGCTGTACCCGGAATGAGCCAGGAAGGCAATTTCCGCCGCATCCTGCGCTTTCATCTGAAACCCGATATGGTGAGCGAGTTTATGGCGGCGGTAGAAGCAGATAAGGAAGCGATGAAGAAGATGGGACACCCGCGCCGGCAAACATGGTGGCAGTCCACTAGCGGTCCCACTGAAATCCTGCTCGTTCGCTACTACAAGAATTATGCGGATATGGATGAGTCTGGTTTGCAGTTGAGTTCACAAGTTTCTCTGGCTCGCGCACGTGTCATGAAGTGTGCGAATTCAACGGAGACCGTGATCGACGAACTCATCCCAGACGCCAGTGTGATCGCAGATCGCAACGCAATGCCGAAGTACATTCGAACGCTGCGGAGCGAGGTCAAGCCCGAGAAGATGCTGGAATATGAAGCTTGGGTTGAGAAGGAGATTGGGCCTGCTGTGAAGAAGTCTGGGGTGAAGCTCTTTCTCAATAGCCGTGTCCGCTACGGGGCAACCGCAAACATGTACATCAGCGCCATCGGTATGGACAGCATGGCCAGTTTTGATGAGCCGCTGCCACTCTTGAAGACGATGGGCAAGCCGGCTTACGATGCAGCCATGGCTAAGCGCGCAGCGATGGTCACACATAACGAGGCGACAATCTACCGCGGTTTGCCTAACCTGAACT
>CANGVB010000415.1 GCA_947456995.1 Bryobacteraceae bacterium
GACCTCGCCGAACACTTCGGCTTTCACATTGAACACGCCTGTGGAGGGTCTTGCGCCTGTACCACTTGCCACGTGGTGATCAAGAAGGGCGACGACAATTTGTCTGAGATGGAAGACGATGAGCAGGACAAGCTCGATCTCGCTCCTGGCCTTACGCTGCCCCCCCGCCTCGGTTGCCAGTGCATCGTCTCGGGTGATGTCGAGTTCGAGATTCCTTCGTGGAATCGCAACTATGTTTCCGAAGGCGGCGGCTCGATGAACCTCGGCGACGCGATCCCCAACCCTAAAAAGTAGCTTTAACTTCGTTTACCTGTTTGGTGTGCCGCTCAACGTGGCCGGCCATCAGCACGAACCATTGATAGGCATCGAGCTCGCCAAAGGCGAAGTGCTTGGTGACGTGCGAGTGCAGTGGCAGGTCTGTAGTATTGACGAACGAGATAGTCTCTTTGCGTGCTGCCTCAAATGCAGCGCGGGCATCGGATAAAGACTTGAAGATTCCCTTGGGTGCCACCTCTACAGGAGCAGCCGCGCGCCGGCTGCGATCTGGCATAAACATCCCAAGAGCTTCTGACTTGCCTTTGGTTTTGGCACGGTCTTCGTCGCTCGATTCAGGCTTCTTGAGGTTGGCCTGCATGGTGGCAAAAATGCCTCGCTCCGTCAAAGCCAGATGCTCAACACATTCCAAAACACTCCAGCGATCAGCAGCGGGCTTCTTTGCAGCATTGGCTTCACTGACGCCATCAAGCGAGGTGAGCAGAAGATCGCGCGTGCGCTCTAGCTCAACAACAGTCTTGCGGCGTTCTTCGGTGGTGATGGGCTGGCCAAAGAGCACAGGGCAAGCCAGCAAGACTAGAGCCGCGGCTGCGGCGGTTTTGATGTAGACCATGAGTTGAAACCTTTTCTGCGCATCTTGCGCCGGAAGACCTTCTCGCGATTCGTCGAGTAGAGGGTATCAAGCCCCGCTCCTCCGAATACGCAATTGGATGGCTGCAAGTTCTGCGGGTTGTTAATAATTCCTACTACGCGCCCCGGAGCATCGCAGATTTGAATTCCCAGCCTGGTTGCCACATAAAGATGCGCTTCGGTATCCATGGTCATCCCGTCGCCACCGGATTGCGAGTCGTAATCCCAGGTTTCGAGATGATAAAAGGACTGGCCGTTGGCAAGCGAGCCATCAGGCATCACCTGAAAACTCCAGACCCATTTTGAGCGCATGTCCACGCACATCAGCAGACTCTGGTCTGACGAAAGGATGATGCCGTTGGGGAAGTCCAGCCCCTCGTGAACCACCTTCTTCGAACCCTTGCCGTCGGTGTACCAGATCTTGTGTTGGGCGGGCTCGGTCCACCAGATTTCATTCTTGGCGTTCACCACCAGATCGTTTGAGCCAACGTCGGTTGCGAGTACGTCTTCGCGGCCATCGGGATGAATGGCGATGATTTGCCGCTTCTTGTTCTGGCAGGCGTAGAGGCGGCCGTCAGCGCCAAACATGAGTCCGTTAGCACCGCCGCTCTGTTCTTTGAAGAGCGTCACCTTGCCGGTTGCATGATCGATCTTGTGAATCTTGTCCTGGCGCACGTCGGTGAAGAAGACGTTGCCGTCTTTGTCGACAGCAGGGCCTTCGGTGAATCCGTGGCCGGAGGAGACTTCTTCCCAGTCTGATGTGGGGTCGAGGAAGTCTGTGATGTATTGGCGCTCGGATTTCGGGTTGCCCTTCGAGGCGACAATGGGCTGCTTCCAATTGGCCCAGAGCCACTGCATGCTTTCGACAAAGACGCGCGACGAGTGGTTTGAGTTGTGGCCGTCGGTGCCACGATCAAAGCGCACTTGATAGCCGGAATACTCGAGCGAAAGCGCAAGAGTTTGATTCGCCATCCACCAACTGCCCGAGTAGATATTGAGATCGGAGGAGCCGTCCTGGAGGTAGATGCGCAGAGGCTTGGGCTCGGTCTTGCGAACGATGTCGTGATACCAGTCGCCGCCTCGCAGGTTGACGTAGGAGCCGATGTAGGAGAGTACACGGCGGAAGAGGTCTGGCCGGTTCCAGGCGGCGGTAAAGGCGGCAATCGCGCCAGAGCTGGAGCCACCGATAGCTCGCAGATTCGGATCTGTGGTGATCTTGTGCAGCTTCGTTACTTCAGGCAGCAATTCTTCGTGAAGGAAGCGGACGTAGCGATCGCCCATCCCGTCATATTCGTAGCTGCGGTTGAAGCGCGCCTGCTGAGTTTCGGCATTCAAGGCTGGCATCACGCCTGGTTGTATGAAGACACCTATGGTGGGAGGCATGTCGCCTGAGGCGATGAGCCGGTCAAAGACTTCAGCGGCTTTGAATCTGCCGGTTTCGTTGATGAAGCCAGCGCCATCCTGAAAGACCATGAGTGCGTAACCAGACTCCGGCGCTGCCGCGGCGGGAACGTAGGTCCAATAGTCGCGAACCGAACCAGGAAACCATTTGGTGGAAGTAAAACTTGCCTTGGTGACAGTTCCTTTGGAGGCAGTTGTCTGCGCGAGCGCGGCAGTAGCTGCGCCAGTCTGTAGAAGGGTTCTGCGAGAGATCACGCCGCTATTCTATCCGTAGCGCGGCCAGAGGCTCAATCGAGGCGGCGCGGCGAGCGCTGATGAGCCCGGCCAGAACGCCGAAGACGCTGATGATCGCGACGGCTGTGCAGATCGAGAGCCAGTCGGCCGGCTGTACGCCAAACAACATCTTCTGGGCCAGGCGGCCAAGCCCCATCGCCATCGGGACACCGAAACTCACGCCGATGCCGATGTAGATCAGAGTCTCGCGGATCACCTTCCAGAGAACCTCTCCACGAGATTCGCCAAGTGCAAGGCGAATGCCAATTTCTTTGGTCTTGCGCTCCACCGTGTAGGCCATCACTCCGTAAAGGCCAACCACGGCAAGCAGCAATGCCACACCGGCAAAGAAGGCAGAGAGGCGCGCAACCAGGCGCTCTTGGCGTAGTTGTTCCTCGACAGCCAGAACGACGGTTCTCTCCTCAGAGATCGGAACGCCCGTGTCGATAGCGGCAATGGCAGAGCGCACTGCAGCCACACCGGGGCCGGAAGCGCTTGTGCGCAAGTAGACGTCGACGCTATCCACTCGCTGTTGTTGCGCAATCGGGACATACCAATATCGTTCTGGAGAAACATCGATTCTCGAGTCGCGCAGGTCAGCAACAACACCGATGATGGTGTAGTTCTTTGCGATATCACCGGTTCGCATTCCAGGGCCGATCTGTCTGCCCAGTGCGGACTCCGCACCAAAGTAACGCCGGGCAAAGCTTTGGTTGACGATGGCAACCAGTGGAGCTTCGAGGCGATTGTCGCTCTCAACAAAATCCCGGCCTTCGATCAGCCTTGCCCCCATCACTTCAAAAAACTGTGGCCCTACTGCGTTTCGAAGGGGGCCAGCCTCGCCTTCGGGTATCGATAGCCCGACTACATGAATCCCGCTGCTCCAAAGGTAATCCGCCAGCAGCCCCATCGAGCTCATCGAAGCACCGCGACCGCCAGGCAGGCTTTTCAACTCACGATCCACGCGGCCGTAGTAAGCCAGCAGAGCTTCTTTTGTTTGTCCGGGAGGCGGACTGAGCCGCATAGTCACCAGATTTTCTCTGACGAAGCCTGAGTCGATGCGACGGTAGTTTTCAAGAGTCTGCAGAAAGAGTCCTGCCGCACTGAGTAACAAGACAGACAGAGCCACCTGAAAACTCACCATCAGCTTGCGGCCCGTGAACCTGGTGCGCTCAGCAAAGCCTTGACGATCTGAACTGAGGGCGGGCAGAAGGCCGAAGCCAAGTCCGGCCAGCAGAGACAAACCAAGAGTCATCAGGAGAACCTTTGTGTTCAACCCATCTGGCACGAGCGCCAATGCACTTTCTCCGAAGGCTTCCACCATCAGCACACGCTCCAGGCCAAGAGCCAAGGCGAGGCCGGCCATCCCGCCCAGAAGAGATAGGGCAAGGCTTTCGGTAAGAAACTGCCTTACCAAACGACCCCGGCTGGCACCGAGTGCAAGGCGCGTCGAAATCTCCTTTTGTCGCGCAGAGGCTCTTGCCAGAAGGAGGTTCGCAATGTTGATACAGGCAATCAGCAGCACCACTGCCACCACGGAAAGCAAGAGGCGAAATGCACCTTGGTATTGGGCTTCTCGCCGTGCCTGATCATAGCCACGGCTAGCGGGAAGAACCGAGACCTCCATGCTTTTGATTTCACGGTCAAGAAAATCGTCCACTTTGGTTTCGCTGCTGCGCCGGTACGCACGCAGTGGCGGCGTAAGTTCTGCATTCATTTGCTCGCTGGTTGAGGCAGGCTTGCGTCTGAGAAGAATGCGAAGCCACCACATCGTCCGGACACTTGTATCGCTCGCTGTCCCTTTGAGCAACCCATCTGTCAAGACCGGCACGTAGAGCTTTGGTGTGGC
>CANGVB010000416.1 GCA_947456995.1 Bryobacteraceae bacterium
AGCCTCTACGCAAATCATGAAGGCCCCATGGTGGTTGATGCGGATGCCTTGAACGTGCTGGCACCCTTAACCCAATCCACTTCCCACTTGCGCGTTCTCACGCCCCATCCCGGCGAGATGCGGCGGCTGCTCGGCCGCGAGCTCGGCGATCGTATCGAAGATGCCAGCGGGCTCTCGAAGCTCACGAATGCAGGTGTAGTTCTCAAGGGCCAACGGACCGTGATCGCTTTCCCGAGCGGGCAGGTCTGGATCAATCCAACCGGCTCACCAGCTCTGGCCAAGGCGGGCTCTGGTGACGTCCTCACCGGCTTGATGGCAGCGTTCATCAGTCAGTATCCAAACAACACCGAACAGGCAATTCTGGCAGCGGTTTACCTTCATGGGCACCTTGGCGAACTCAGTCATGAGATGACCAGCCTTGCTTCCCGGCTCTGTGATCATCTGGCGGAGGCGCTTCTTGAGTTATCAGTTTGAGACCAGCTCGGCGGAAGAAACCATCGAGGTAGGCAAGCAGCTTTCAGCCCTGTTGCCAGAGCGAGGCGCGGTGCTCCTGATTGGCAATCTCGGCGCAGGCAAGACGACACTAGTGAAGGGCATTGCCCAGGCCAGAGGGGCGGCAGAGCCTGAAGAGGTAAGCTCGCCCACCTTCCCGTTGATTCACGAATACGGAGACCCGCCACGCGTCTTCCATGTAGACCTCTACCGGCTTGAGACGGAAGAAGAAGTCTTGTCGCTTGGCCTCGATGAGTACCTCGATCGTCGCGGCTTGACGCTCATCGAATGGGGCGAGCGCTTCCCGGGACTTTGGCCAAAGAGAACCCCCACGATCCGCCTCGAGCATATGGGTGAGGATAGAAGAAGCATCTTGCTTGAAGATTAGCCTTGAGAGGAGGGCTCATCCTGGACTCAAAAATCTCATCGCTGATGGACGCAGCAGACCAGGGAAACCCTCAGGCAGCTCAAGCGCTGTTTGCTGAACTCTATTCAGAGTTACACCAACTCGCGCGGCGAGAGCTCCATCGCCGCCCCTCTGCAAGCCTCGGGGCAACCACTTTGCTCCACGAGGCTTATCTGGACCTGACCTCGCGTAACGGAAGTCAATTCCCCGATCGGGCACGTTTCCTCTGTTACGCCTCGCGGGCCATGCGAGGGCTCATCGTTGATCACGCCAGAAACCGGCAGGCTCAAAAGCGTGGCGGTTGCTTTGAGATCACGGCCCTTCCCATTGAGATGCTGGCCAACCCGGCAGAGGATCGCGAACTCAGCCAGATCAGCGCAGCCCTCGACGATTTGGCCAAGAGCGATCCGGCGCTTGCCCAGGTTGTGGATCTGAAATTCTTCTGCGGCTTCTCTTTCGTCGAGATCGCGGCTTTACTGGGTGTCAATGAGAGGACGATCCAAAGGCGATGGGAGAAAGCCCGGATCTATCTTTACCGAAGCATAAGGGCAGAGCTATGAACGATGCAGATTGGGATGCAGCAAGCCCTTATCTGGATGAGGTGCTCGATCTCGATCAATCCCAGCGCGAAGCCTGGCTTGAGAGCCATCCCGATCTGGCCGCAGCGATGCGGTCTATTCTCGAAGAGCACAGGGCGCTGAAGAGCGAGGGCTTTCTGGAGAATCGTGCCTTCACGTTGCCCAATGACCCTCTGCAGGCAGGCCAATCGGCTGGCGCTTACACCCTCTTGTCTCAAATAGGGCAGGGCGGAATGGGGGTTGTTTGGCTGGCGGAGCGCAACGATGGCCGCTTCGAGCGCCAGGTCGCGGTGAAGTTTCTTGGCCTCAGGCTGGATGGGCGGGACGAAGAAAGGTTTCGGCGAGAAGCCAAGCTGCTGGGGCACCTCTCTCATCCCAATATTGCCGAGCTGCTCGACGCCGGCTTGAACTCTCTCTCCCAGCCGTATCTTGTGCTCGAGTACGTCGACGGAGTTCCTATCGATCAATACTGCTCGGATACGGTGTTGAGCATCGAGGATCGAATCCATCTGTTTCTGAAGGTCGCTGAGGCGGTGGCTCACGCTCATGCGAACCTGATCGTGCATCGGGATATCAAGCCCTCCAATGTTCTGGTAGACCGGCAGGGACGCGTGAAGCTTCTCGATTTCGGAATCGCCAAGTGGATCGATCAGCAAGGCCTAACCGAGCTAACTCAGGCGCTCTCGCCCGAATACGCGGCTCCTGAGCAACTCAAGAGCGAGCCTGTGACGGTTGCTACCGATGTCTATATGCTGGGCGGCCTGCTCTACCTGATGCTGACGGGGCAGAAGCCCATTGGGACCGGGCCTCATTCGAGTGCGAGCCTGGTAGAGGCTGTCGTGCATACTGAGCCACCAGCGATGTCAACACTGGTGCCAGCGGCGCGGGGCGATCTGGACACAATCGTGGCTAAAGCGCTCAAGAAGCAGCCTGGCGAAAGATATGCCTCTGTAGCTGCTCTGATCGATGACCTCGGCCGCTATCTGTCGCACCGGCCGATTACTGCCCGGCCGGATTCTGCCGTCTACCGTGTCTCAAAGTTTGTCCGTCGCAATCGTCTGGTAATGGCTCTTAGCGCAGCCGCGATCCTTGCCATGATTGCTGGCGTAGTTGCAACCATTGCTCAGGCGCAAAGGGCCAATCAGGAGCGGGACTTCGCCTTGCGTCAACTCGAGCGCGCCGAGGCGATCAACGAGCTGAATTCCTTTGTGCTGTCTGATGCAGCGCCACTCGGAAAACCCTTCACTGTGAATGAACTTCTCGAGCGCGCCGAAGCAGTCGTCTCGCGCCAGACCGGGGACGGGCGCCTGGACTTGCTGATTTCCATCGGGCGCCAATACTGGAGCCAGGACGAAGATGAAAAGGCCCAGCGTGTACTGGATCAGGCCTACGCCATCTCCCACGCTCCCCTCGCTGCCTGTGCCCTGGCAAGCAGCCTCGCTCGCGGCACGGAACAATCGCGGGCATCCGCTCTGATCGAGGAAGGTTTGAAGGGCACCCACCACGTGCTCGACAAGGTGTTTTGCCTCGCTCGTGCCAGCGAAGTGGCAAGGAGCCAGGGGGCTTCTGTGAAGGCGCTTGGGTTCATCACAGACGCGCAGGAGTTGCTTGCGAAGTCGAGCTTCGCCAAGAGCCTGTTGTCTCTGCGGCTTGCGATGGACCTCGCCGAATCCAATCGGGTGGCCGGACGTTACGCTGAGGCATCTGAAGCTTTTGCCCGGGCAGAAAAAGAACTGGCGGCACGCGGCCGGGATCGAACACAAACGGCTGGCACGCTCCTTAACAACTGGGCGCTGACCCTGAATCAGCTTGGCTTGCCTCTTGAGGCAGAGCAGAGGTTTCTCCGAGCTATCGAGATTGCTAAAGTTGGCAACGACGATCAGGGCGTCTCGCCCATGCTTACTCTGAACTATGCCAGGGCGCTATCTGATCAAGGGAGGATAGCCGAGGCGGCGACCTTTGCCGAGCGCGCCTTTGAGAGGGCGCAGGTGACAAAGCAACAGGTGGTGATCAACCAGTCCTTGATTTTGCGGGGAACGATCTACCGTAACGCAAAAGACCTGAAGCGTTCGGACGAGATGTTTGCCGAGGTAGTGCCCCGACTGCAAAACGCACTTCCGAAAGGGCATATGGCCTTTGCCTCGGTCGCCGTTGAGCGAGCGATGAATGAGCAGGCCAAGGGGAATCTGATTGCAGCCAGGTCTCTCCTCCATGAAGCCAGGGCCATTACCGAGGCGGCAATTGCCGCTGGGAGGCAAGGCACGGACTTCTTGCCGTTGCTACTGGTGAGAAGCGCCAGGCTTGCGCTGCTTGAGTCGAGATCCGCTCAGGCAGTGGAAGAGTCAGAACGGGCCATTGCTTTGCTCAAGGCCAATTCCCCCACCGTGCGATTCTCGAGCAGCTTAGGTCGTGCCTTCCTAGCCTCGGGCCTAGCCCTTGAAACGCAAGGAAAAGCGGTGGAGGCAAAGAAGCGGTTTGCAGAGGCGTCCAGGCATCTGGAAATTGCTCTGGGGCCAAATCACCCTGACACGATCGTCGCAAAATCCCATTAATTCTTTTCATCGGGTGTCGGCTTTGAGGAATGGATTTCGATTTAGTCAGTAGAATGGCTGTTCCTGTAAAAATGCCTAAGCCGGATCTTCGGCGCTTTGAGACTCGAAAGATTCCCATTGGGAGAGATTTGGGGAAGCTTCGCAGCCATCTCACCCCCTGGATGATGGAAGTCGTCAAAAGCACCGGGCAGCCGCAACGCATGCGCGGAAACCCCACCTGGCAGTTTCTCGTGAACATGGCCAGCGGCGTCGACGGGCTACTGGGTGCTACTGGAATGTCACTCGGCAAAGGAGATGCTCCGGTAACTGTCTTTGCACGATTCGATCTGGCGGGTCAGGCAAACGGAGCGTGGATGGTGATGCATGTTACTTTCTCGCTCACCAAAGAC
>CANGVB010000417.1 GCA_947456995.1 Bryobacteraceae bacterium
CTGACCGCAACCATCCAACTCGCCCCAGGCGACCCGATCGAGATCCGGCAAACCGCTCACGAAATTCTCACCACTCGCAACGAAAAATTCCCGCCCACCATGAAGTGCGCCGGCAGTATCTTCAAGAACCTCTTTGTCGCCGAACTCCCCGAAAAGGCTCTCAACCGCGTCCCACCCGGCATTATGCGCGCCGGCAAAGTGCCATCGGCTTGGTTTCTCGAGCAAATCGGCTCCAAAGGGATGACCATCGGCGGAATCGAAGTGGCAAAATACCACGCCAATCTTCTCTACAACACCGGAAACGGCACCTCCAAGGAAGTCTGCCAGCTCATCGACTCACTCAAGTCGCTCGTCTTGAATGAATTCGACCTCAGGCTGGAAGAAGAAGTACAGTATGTCGGCTTCGCAGATCGAAATAGTCACTAAAGTCTATTCCCGAAGCTGCCGATAGCTGCATCACAAATGATCATCAAGCGTCGGCGAGGCACTGCAGGTGCCAAGACTGGCTATTACCGCATCCAGGGTGCAGGCAATCAATTTCTGCACGGCTTTGGTGACGGCGATTTCATTCGGCTACGCGACGAATTCGGACGCGAATGGCGCGGGGTTGCTGAAATCTTCGACACGATGGTGCGCTTCCGCTTTCGCGATTCCGAGGGCAAATACATCTCCGGAGTTTCGACGCAAGGTAGCGATATCGTCCTTCGCGACGAAAAGGGCAATACCTGGCGCGGCTTTGTCGACTAATTCACTTGCCAGACGGTCGTGGTGCCGCTGATTTCATTGGCAACCACAATCAGAGGCTGGCCGTTGGGGCTTTCGCTGGCCGGGATAAACAGAATCCCTTCGGGGCCCAGGTCACCGGCTGCTGCGGTGTTGGTGGCCGCACTCGGATTCCGGTTCCACCACTGGCTCGCAAAGCGCACTGCCTTCGGGTCGGTTACGTCGTAGATCATGATGTTGCTCTGGCGTTCGTTCCCGATAAAGGCGTAGGTCTTGCCACGAATCGTTCCTGTCGTAATTGCCTCGGGCTCAGGGCCTTTGTCATCGCTACGATCGTCGGCGGTATTGCTCGTATGCGCCAGATTGTGAAGCCCGATGTAGTCGGTCAGTTGCAGACGTTCGATGTCGTTCTTGCTGTCGTAAACCATCGAGGCATTGGCATCCCAGATCGAAAATGAGCGCGCACCAAAGACGTGCAGCATATCGATGTCGCCATCGCCATCGGTGTCGCCGGTTGCATTCGTTACATTCAGACGCCCCAGTTCACTCGGCAGCTTCAGTTCAGCCTCGTTTGGGTAAAGACGCGGATCGAGTCTCAAGGTTGCTACACGAGCCACTTCCGAATAGCCCGGATAGTCTCTTGAGTCCCCTTCATTGGCCGTCACTACATAATACTTACCGTCTGCCGCCACATATCCGGCAATTGCGTCCGGCATGTACATGCCCCAAATGGTCCAGGTTCGCAGAGCAAAACTACTGTCGCGGTCGCTAACGTCCAGGGAGTTTTCCGGCATCCAGTGCGGCTTCAGGCCCAGGGGCACAAGCTTGGTAACTTGCGCAGTTTCGACATCAACGATTGCGATAGCATTGGCTTCCTGCACAGTGACGTAAGCTGTCTTGGAATCTGGGGTGACGGTGATGTACTCAGGCTCCATATCCTGCGCCACGCTCGCGCCAGGGCCGAAGGCTCGCACGCCAACCGGGAGATTTTCTTTGGTAAAAGCGCGGAAATCGGCAGTCTTAACATCGGCCTGCGTCAGCGCCTCAATGCCCTTGCTGATGTCGATGATACTGATGCTGCCTTCGGGGTCTACCTTGTAATCGTCGCTGGGCTCGCCTTCGTTGGCGATCAGCACCTTTTTGCCGTCGGGAGAGAAGGTGATCATATCCGGCAGTGCGCCAACCTTCAAAGATTTCAAGAGACGTCCGTCGGCATTATAAAAAGCAACCGAACCAGGATCGGTCTTCGGGCTGGCCTCAACTGCGACAGCAACAATGCCACTCTTGACAGCGACACTGTTGGCGGCAAATCCCACCTCGGCCGCAATCGTGATCCGGTTGATCCGGGTCATGTTGGCTGGATTACGCATGTCCAGAACGTCTACAGTTCTATCGGCACCGTTCACAACAAAGAGCCTCTGCGTCTGTGGATCGTGGGCAGCGATTTCTGCCGCTGAAACGTTATAAGATCCTGTACGATAGGTTCCCAATACGCTCATGACTGGATCCTGCGCCGAAGCGATCACAACACTACTCAAAAAAGCAAAAGAACGACAGCAGTAACTCAGCATCAATCAAATAGTAATGTTAGAAATCTTCAGGAAAATGAATGTCGGGTTACGTAAGGATCAATTTCAGATGACAACTTTTCACTTGAGCCGCAGAGGCTTCCTGGCCACAACCGTTGCCGCCGCTGCGCCATCAGACCCGGTTTCACTCGGAGTGATTGGTGCTGGCGGGCGCGGCACCTTCGTCATGACGGTCTTCCAAAAAGACCCCGCACTGCGCGTAAATGCCATTTGCGACGTTTACGAACCGAACCTCGAACGGGGCATCTCCACAGCAAACAAGGCGCAAAGTAACTCCCCCAAGGCCTATCGAAAATACCAGGATCTTCTCAACGACAAAAGCATCCAGGCCGTGCTGATTGCAACGCCCGAGCACTGGCATGCCCGCATGATCCTCGATGCGCTGGCCGCAGGCAAGGATATCTACGTCGAGAAGCCCCTTTGCCGCACCCCCGAAGAAGGCGTCGCCCTGGTTGAGGCCGAAAAGAAGACAAAGCAAATCATCCAGGTAGGCATGCAGCGGCGCAGCTATGATCTCTACCAGCAGGGCCGCGAGGTTGTGGCGTCCGGCGTCCTGGGCAAGGTGCGGATGGTGCGCTCCTGGTGGCTCAATAACTATCTGAATGGCAATCCCGCCTCAGCCAAACTCGATGGCCCACTCGACTGGGAGCAGTGGCAGGGGCCACTCGAGAAACGCACAGCTCTCAACGCAGACGTCTTCCGAAACTGGCGCAATTACTCAGACTACGCCGGTGGCATCGTTGCCGATCAGGGCGCACACGTCTTCGACGGCATCCACCAATTGATGAATGCCAGCTACCCCACGGCGGTAACAGCGGCCGCCGGCAAGCCCCACCGCGCGGGCTTCGACACGCCAGAATCTGTCGTCGTCAGCGTCGAATATCCAGAAGACTTCCTCGGCGTCTTTTCCATCAACTATGCCGCCATGAAGTACAAGAGCCGTAACGACCAGATGAACCATCTCGATGGCGACAAAGCCCGCATGGATATTGGCCGCGAGACCTGCCGCGTATATCCCGAAGGCGCGGAAGACAGCCCCACCATCGAGAAGACTTCAGCCAAAGGCTTTGGCTGGGCTACAGACCTGCACGTCCAGAACTTCCTCGAATGTGTGCGTACCCGCAAGAAACCAACGGCACCAATTGTCCTCGGCTTCCAGGCGGCCCTGGTGGTGCAAATGGCGAACCTGTCGCTCAAGTCAGGCCGCCGCATCCGCTGGAATGCCGCGCTCAACAAGATCGAATCCTAGGGGAACAGCACCACCGCCTCCAGCCGAGTAATTTCATTTCTGAGCTTGCCTTCGGTTGTCACCTCAAGATAGGAAACCTTCACTGGCATGCCGTCATGAAACTTCAAACGCTGCGAATTGGAGAAGTAGTTCTGCGTTGTATCTGTGCAGTACATGAACTGCTTGTCGCCGACACTAAAGCCCTCCCACTGCGAATAGGAATTGCCGTTGCCCGCACGTTTCACGCGATTCCTCCAGTGAGCCATCACAATACCCTCAATGGTCTTGAGTTCGGTTTTTGACTTCTCGAGAATCCAGTGCCGCTCGTATTGCATCAGTCCGCTCAGCAGCAGCAGAATCACCGCCACAAACGCGAGAAACTTTACGGGAAAAGCAATGGGGTTACCGCGCAGTTTCATGAACAGCCCGGAAACAAGCGTGAGTGCGCCAAATACTGCCGACACGTATAGTACACCGATGGGGGCCTTGGACGTCGTGGCCAGATCAAAGATGAGTTGATATTTCATTTGAGGGTCTTCAGGAATTGATCGCGTTCGTAGGAAAATGCCGCACCTTCACCGCCGCTGGTAGCAAAACCGGCAAAAGTATAGGCCCAACTGGAGGCTTCCTTGCGCGCCTCCTCGGCGCGAACTATCTCACCGGCTGCCTTGAAGCGTCGCCACCGGGCGCGGTAAACGGTCGCGATTTCCAGTGCGTATTGGGCATACGGGATGGAGTCCTTCATGATCCGCTCCACCTCTTCCATCTGGTCTGCACGATCGAGCCGGTCGATCATTTCTGAAAACTCGTCAGGCTTCAATCGAGGGGACATGTCAACCGGAACCGGCAATGGTTCTTCAGGCTGAATTGGGAC
>CANGVB010000418.1 GCA_947456995.1 Bryobacteraceae bacterium
CGCTTTGGATTCCCTCCATCAAGAGGGCTTCAAGCCGGTCTTGGGCCTTGCGCTTTTCATCGTCTCGAATGAGATTCCGGACATACTCACTGACACTGCTATATCGGCCTGAGCCGACTTGACCATCGACGAATTCCTTGAGCTGGTCGGGGAGCGAAATGTTCATTGTTTGCATAGGAAACTCTCTACATAGGCCAAATTAGTACGCATGGCAACATATGGCAAAGCTTGCCATGTCTGACTTGGCAAGCTTTTGGAGATGCATTTGGCAATGGGCTGCAACTCATTGAGGGTAGCCGGCTGCTTAGCTGATGCTGTTGCGATTTGAGACAGGATCGTGTGTGGAGATTGGTTTAGGTGCATCTGGTTTTCTGGGAATCTGGTTGCACAACGGTTTGGTGTGAAGAAACTTCGGTTGTTTCTCGATACCTCGAATTGGATGTTGCCAGGCAGGTGCCGCAACTAAGGCGCTTCAGCCTCACTCTCCACAAGTTGACAGTTTATGAAGGTGCCGCTACGCTCGCCTTATGGCCTTAGCGTCCCTCAATATTTCACTCCCGCAAGCCCTCAAAGACTATGTGGAAAGCCAAGTGACCGAATGCGGCTATAGCACTCCCAGTGAATACCTACGCGAGCTGTTGAGGCAGGACCAACAACGCCGTGCAGATGACAAACTGACAGGACTCCTTCTTGAGGGTCTTAACTCGGGGCAACCCATAGAAGTCACCCCGGAGTATTGGGAAAAGAAGCGAAGGCAACTCGTTGAGCGGCACCTTGAGAGATCGAAGAAGCCGTGATCCGAGGCTATGTCATCACCCCCAACGCAGACGCTGATCTCGATGGAATAGCAGATAATCTTGTGGACTACGCTGGCCTTGACTATGGCCTTCGATTCATCGCGGAAGCCTTTAGGCGTTTTGAGCTGCTGTCCAGTCAGCCCGGGATGGGGTGGGTGTGCCGGGTCCAGCAGAAGGATTTGGAGAGAGAGGCTGTTTAGGGCTTCGTGTTTAAGCTCTTCGGCAAATCAAGGACCGGGTTCTTGTCGAAGAAGTGGAAGGGGCGGATTAGGAAGCTGTGCCACATTGCTGGCATTACTGGCCAGTCTTCTGACCTTGTGATGTGGTGGAAGCCCAGGGTGTACCAGCCGACGATGTCGGTGTTTGCGATTGAGCGGTTTGCTTTTACCCAGTCCGTTAGGCCGTCTTTTGCTGGGGAGCTGGTTACGTAGACTCCGCTGGCGTAGCGCTCGTTTGCGTTGTAGGGGGTTACGTAGAACTGGTGCTCGGAGAAGGAGCCGATTTGTTGGGTTGGGTCGTCTGGGGACATTAGCGACTTTGCTGTTGCTCCTGGCATGATCTCGTAGGCGGTGGGGTAGCTTAGGGGGCCTTTTACTGCGGGGTTCATGAACATCCACATGGAGGGCTTGGCTAGATCGATGTCGAGGATGGCTTCTTTTTCTGTTGCGGCCATTGTTGGCTGGGTGACCCAGATGGACTTTCGCATCGGGTCGTTTTCAATCCTTTTCGGCACCATCTTGTGGAGCATGAAAGAGTTGCTTGCGCCGTCTACGTCCATGTCGAGACGGTAGCTGAAGTAGTGGTCGTGGTTGACGCCAACTGTATGCTCGGCTACGTATTGGCCGGTGTCGGTTGCGTTGTGGCTGTGGTCTGGCGGGAGCTTCTGGGCGGTGGCTTTGGTTTCGATAACGCCGGTGGCTCCTACTGCTACTTCGATGGTGCCGTCGGGGTCGAAGCGCCAGTCCATGATGTAGTCGTAGTTGCCGATTACGGCGGCGGTGCGGAGGATGAGCTGGCGGTTGGGGCGGCCGTAGATTTGGCCGTCTTCGCCGTGACGCCAGGCTGGGGTGTCGAGGCTGCGCTCGAAGAGGCAGGCCATGTTGGTGTGGAGCTTGGGGGAGCCGGAGTCTGTGGCGAAGAGGGCGTCAAAGTAGGTGGCGTGTGCGGGGCAATCGAGGCCAATCTTGAGGGGCTTGATGAAGGGGCTTGTCGCGTAGAATTGGCCGGCGTCGATGAAGGCGCGGTTGTTCCAGCCGTTGGCGGGGTCCATGTAGGGGACGAAGAGTTCGCTGACGTGGCCTTCGTACATGACCGAGCGTGGCTTGCCTTTGTCGATTACCTTGACGAGGTTGAGGACGGCGCCGACGCGCTGGTCTAGCCGCATGCGGAATTGCCAGTTCTGCCAGGAGATTTCGCCCTTGTCGATTTTGTAGCCGGGGCCCATGGGTTGCGAGGTGCTGATGGGAGTGGTGTGCGGGCGGGGGACTTCGGGGATCTCTTCGTAGTTGTTGTCGGCGGTGGGGACGGGGGCGACTTCTGTGTCGATGACTCTGATGATTTTGTTGGTGACCATATCCATCTGGATGGTGAGACCTTCGATGGAGCGGCCCCAGGTGTGGAGGGTTCCGTTGGTTTTGGAGCAAGAGCCGAAGCCGATGCGCTGGGTGGCTTGCTCTGGGGTGCTGCGATAGGCGACGGGAAGGGCGAGACACTGGACGGTGCGGAGGTCTGTGAGTCCGCGCTTTTTGAGGGCTTCGATGACGCGGGGGTCTTTCTTGATGGGGCCGTCGGCAGAGAAGAGTTCGCTGCCTGTGAAGGGGGCTTGGGCGTCTTTGAGTTCCTGACTGGAGGTGATGGTTTTGGCGGTGATGTTGACGGTTGCGGCGATCGTCTTGTTGCCTTTGCGGAGGATGACGTCGGCCTGACGGGGGACGGGCTGGTTGGTGAGGATGGCTTGCTTCGATGGGGGATGGAGGAGGACGCTCGAGAAAACGGTGTCCGCGTCGGCCTGGCCGGATTTCTGGAGGGTTTCGTAAACGGCCCAGAATTCGGAGGTGGTGAGGCTATCGAGAGGGTGGATTTGCGCGACGAGGGGCAGACAAAATACCAGCAAAAAATGGAGAAGTCGCATAGGAAGTGTAAATCAGGATAGCTACTTTCGTGAACCGGTGCACGGGATTTGGCGCTCGGATTGCTGATAAGTTGCCATGCGATTGTACAAAGCCCTGTATCTGCTTGTGGTTATTGCATTCTCTTGTCTGGCGGCAACTGTTGAAAGTGTGGACTTAAGTTCGAATTTTGTGTTTTTCGAGCGAAGCACGAGTCAATCCGACACAGAAACGGTTTACTGGATCCGTGGTTTTAATCTGAGCCCACGGCTGACTGGGGACGCTTTTTTACTTGCACCGGGGTTGGGAAGCAATCCGATCCGGTTCCGATTCAGCGAAGGCATGCCGGCCCGCCGGGAGGGGGCTGCCGCGCGCTTTACGTTGAATGAATTCTCCGGAACATCCTCATCCTGGAGACGCGGGATCGGAATTTGGCAGTCGGTGCAGTATCAGTCGGTTCGGCCGGGAGTGGATCTTGAGTTTAGTGCCCGGCGCGATGTACGAGGCGTCGATATGACAGCAACAATTGCACCAGGCAACCAGCCCGAGGCGCACTATCTGGAGGTGGATGCAAACACGCAGGTCAGGCTTGCGAATGACGTCGCAGATCTGACGCAGGGCTTTGGGGCGATCCGGTTGACGGCGGCCTCGGCTTACCAGATGCAGGGTGGGCAAAAAGTGGTGATCGCAGCTCAGTTTCGAGTGCTTTCCTCCGGGCGACTTTCGATTCAACCCGGCGAGTACAACAAGACGCTACCCCTCTATCTCACCGCAAGGCTTGACCTTCAGCCGAGTGGGATATCGAGTCTACGCTTCAGTGCAGCAGGCAATGGCAGCCACTATCTGGCTGGTACAGAGGAGTCGAACACGCGTTGTTCGACAACGACGGGTGGACGGGTAATCTGGTGCACCGATGTGTGGGTTGCGCGTTTTCTAGCATCTGGGGAGCCGGTGTTTCTGACCCGGCTTGCTGGTACTTATCACGACCAGCCCTATGCGTTATCGACGGCGGACAATGGCGATTTGCTGGTTACTGGTTCCAGCGATTCGGCAGACTTCCCGGCGACGGCCAATGCCGTGCAGCCGACGAATGCGGGACCGGTAGGGCCCCGGCAGATTTTTGCTGTGCCGCCACTTGGAGACGGCTTTGTATCCCGCATCGATGGGGCAAACGGGAACTTGCTGTACAGCACATTTTACGGTTTGCCGAATACGGCTGAGGCGGTGTCCGCGGTATCTGCCGCTAACGAGGTATTGATCGCTGTCAATGGGGAGTCGCTTGCGCTGCTTGACCCTTCTCTTAGCCGCACGCTTGCGCGGAGCGAGACGCCTGTCGGATACATTCTGCGGGGGAGCCTCGCTGAGAATGGCGAAGTCACTTTTTGGGACAGCCGTGCCGGGGCACTGGCGAGACTGGAGCCAGGGCTTGGCGAGCGCAAGTACACGTTTGGACTTGGATTTCAGGCACAAAGCAATTTGCAAAGCCTTCTGCGGCTGC
>CANGVB010000419.1 GCA_947456995.1 Bryobacteraceae bacterium
GGTGAGTTCCATCAGAGCTGCGATGCAGGTGTTGAAGTGCCAGCGCTGCTCGAAGTCTTGCGTGATCTTAGCGATGGTTTGGTGGAGCTTGCGGAGGGCGCGCTTGTCGTTTGCGCTGAAGTCGCCGGCTGGGGCGTTCATGCGGTCGACGTTGCGCGTTACGAAGCGGTAGACGCGGCCGAGGAAGCGGGATTGGCCTTCTACGCCGCTTTGTTGCCAATCCATGTCCTTGTCGGGCGGGGCGGCGAAGAGGACGTAGAGACGGCAGGTGTCGGCTCCGAAGTCTTTGATGAGTTCTTCGGGGTCGACGATGTTGCCCAGGCTCTTGGACATCTTGGCTCCGTCTTTGAGGACCATGCCCTGAGTGAAGAGTTTCTTGGCTGGCTCGGAGTTGGTGATGAGGCCGAGGTCGCGCATGACGCGGGTCCAGAAGCGCGAGTAGATGAGGTGGAGGATTGCGTGTTCGACGCCGCCGATGTATTGATCGATGGGGAACCATTGGGCGATCACTGCGGGGTCGAAGGGGGCTGTGTTGTTCTTGGGGTCGCAGTAACGATAGAAGTACCAGGAGGAGTCGACGAAGGTGTCCATGGTGTCGGTTTCGCGACGGGCTTCGGCTCCGCATTTGGGACAGGTGGTCTTCCAGAAAGATTCGTGGCGGGCGAGGGGGGATTCGCCGGCTCCGGTGATGTCTACGTCGAGGGGGAGGAGGACGGGGAGGTCTTCGTCCTTGACGGGCTGGACACCGCAGGTTTTGCAGTGAATCATCGGGATCGGGGTGCCCCAATAACGCTGGCGGGAGACGCCCCAGTCTTTGAGGCGGTATGTGGTGGTGCCCTGGCCGAAGCCATTTTCTTCAGCGACTGCGGTCATCTTCTGGCGGGCTTCGGCGGTGGGGAGGCCGGAGTAGTCGCCCGAGTTGATGCTGATGCCGTATTCGGTGTAGGGGAGCGGGCTTTCGCCTTCGGTTGGTTTCACCACCGGGACGATGGGGATGCCGTACTTGGTGCAGAATTCGAAGTCGCGTTCGTCGTGGGCGGGGACGGCCATGATGGCGCCGGTGCCGTAGCCCATGAGGACGAAGTTGCCGATCCAGATGGGAGTCTTTTCGCCGTTGTAGGGGTTGGTTGCGAAGGCGCCGGTGGCGAAGCCATCTTTTTCGAGCAGGGCAGGATCTTTGCGGGTTTGGTCGTCGACCATTGCCTTGAGGCGGGCTTTGCCGGCGTCGCCAACGAGCTCTGCGGCCTTGGGATGTTCTGGGGCGAGGATGAGGCAGGTGGCACCGTAGATGGTGTCGACGCGGGTGGTGAAGACGCGGATCTTTTCGCCGCTTTCGAGGGTGAAGTCGACTTCGGCTCCGACGCTCTTGCCGATCCAGTTGCGTTGCATGGTGAGGACGCGCTCTGGCCAGCCTTCTTCGAGGCCCTTGATGTCGGCGAGGAGTTCTTCGGTGTAGGCGGTGGTTTTGAGGAACCACTGTTCGAGACTGCGCTGGATTACGGGGACGGTTTCATGACGCCAGCAGCAGCCGTCGACTACCTGCTCGTTGGCTAGGACGGTGGCGCATTCGGGGCACCAGTTGACGAGAGATTGCTTACGATAGGCGAGGCCACGCTCATACATGCGGAGGAAGAACCACTGGTTCCAGCGGTAGTATTCGGGTTCGCAGGTGGCGATTTCGCGTTCCCAATCGAGGGCGAAGCCGAGGCGCTTGAGGCCCTTCTTCATTTGGGAGATGTTCTGGAGGGTCCACTCGCGGGGCTGGCGGCCGGACTTGAGGGCGGCGTTTTCGGCAGGCAGGCCGAAGGCGTCCCAACCCATCGGGTGGAGGACGTCGTAGCCGCGCATGCGCATGAAGCGGGCGAGGGCGTCACCGATGGAGTAGTTGCGGGCGTGGCCCATATGGAGGCGTCCGCTTGGGTAAGGGAGCATCTCGAGGACGTAGAACTTCTTCGTCGGATTGACTGGGGTGCGATAGAGGGCGGGGTCGGCTTCCCAACGCGCGTGCCACTTCTCTTCGATCTCTTGGTGTAGATATTGCTTTTCGGGCATGTGGAGGGTAAACCTCCACTTTAACGCGGCTAGCGGTAGTAGTTTTTGAGCCAGACGTGGTGGCGCATGATTTCGAGCTCTTCGGGGCTTAGGGGGCCGAGGTCGCTGACGGCGCAGTTGGACTCTACCGTTGAGTTTCTTCTCATGCCTGGGATGGCTACGGAGACGGCATCGTTTGTGAGGATGAAACGGAGGGCTCGTTGGGCGAGGGTGCCTTTAATGTTGGCTGTGGCAGCTTCTAGATCTTCGACGCGCTTGATTACGTCGTTGATGCGGCCGTCTCGGAAGTACCAGGCGCGGAAGTCTTCGGGCTCGAAAGCTGTGTCTGCTTTGAGGGCACCTGTGAGTGAGCCTTCGTCGAGGGGGACGCGGGCGAGGACGCCGACGTTGTGCTCGATGCAGGCGGGGAAGAGCCAGCGCTCAGGGGATTGCTCGAAGACGTTGTAGATGACTTGCACGGTATCGATGAGGCCGCTTGCCACGGCATCGAGGGCGGACTCGGGTTGGTGGTCGTTGATCGAGATGCCGAAGTGTTTTACTTTGCCTGATTTTTTGAGGTCTTCGATGGCGCGGCGCCAATCGTCCTGGAAGAACCAGATTGGGTTCCAGACGTGGAATTGCTGGAGGTCGATTTGTTCTACGCCGAGGTTGCGGAGGCTGGTTTCTGTCGACTCGATCGCGTAGTCGTAGGGGAAGACTTCTTCGATGCCGATGCCGGGGGCGGCGGGCCAGATGCGGTTCTTGGGTGGGATCTTGGTTGAGATGTAGACTTTGTGGCCAGCTTCGCGGGCGACTTGACCGACGAGGGTTTCGCTGTGGCCTTCGTTGTAGGCAAGGGCGGTGTCGATGAAGTTGAGGCCGAGGTCGATGGCGCGCTTGAGGGCGGTGAGGCTGCTGATGTCATCGCCTCCGAGCCACTGTTTGCCACCGATGCCCCAGGCTCCGTAGCCGATCTCGCTGACTTCAATTCCGGTCTTTCCGAGCTTGCGATATTTCACAACTGAATTTTACCTGTATGCTGTGGGCATGAGGCGAATTTTCCTCTTCCTTCTGATTTTGGTGCTGTGCGCTTTGGGCGCGCAGAATTACCGGCTTTATCTGAAAGAGGGCGGGCACCATATGGTGCGCGAACACAAGGTGGATGGGGACCGAGTGCGTTATTACTCGGTGGAGCGTGGGGACTGGGAAGAGATTCCGCTTTCGTTTATTGATCTGAAGAAGACGCTGAAGGAGCTTGGGGATCGCGAGGATTCGCGCAAGCAGGAGAAGCAGATGTTGGCCGAGGAAGCGGCGGTGGAGCGGGAGATGCGGCGGATTGTCGCGAGTATTCCCGAGGAGCCGGGGCTGTTTCGATTGGGGCCGGAGAACAAGATCATCACGATGAAGCTGGCGGAATCAACGCTGGTGATGAATAAGAGGCGGCAGGTGATGAAGCTGCTTTCGCCGATTCCGATTGTTGCGGGGAAGAGCACGGTGGAATTGGCGGGGGAGAAGAGTGAGCATGTGTACTCGGAGCGGCGGCCGGAGTTTTATTTGCGGTTGTCGAAGACGCAGCAGTTTGCGTTGATCCAGTTGACGCCCAAGAAGGGCGGGCGGATTGTTGAGGTAGTGCAATCGATTCCGGTGAGTAAGGAACTGATTGAGGAGCGTAAGGAGATTGAGATCTTCCGGCAGCAACTGGATGAGGGGCTTTATAAGGTGTGGCCACAAGCGGATCTGCCCGTTGGTGAATACGCTTTGATCGAGTTCACCGACGGGCAGGTTAATTTGATGATCTGGGATTTCCGGATCGAGTAGTTAGCGTTCGTGGACGTCTTCGAGGTAGGTGTAGCCGTGCATGCCCTCTTCGTAGTAACGGAGGAGCTGGCCGGATTCTTCGTAGCCTACTTTGCCTTGACGGACCGCTGTTTCTACGTCGCGGCGGAATTTCTCTTGCAGGTCTTTGCTTGAGAACTGGACGTAGTCTAGGACTTCCCTAACGGTATCGCCACGAATTACTGCTTCGATGACGTTTTCGTTCTGATCATCGAGTGAGACGTGGACAGCGTGGGTGTCTCCCAGGAGGTTGTGAAGGTCGCCGAGGATTTCCTGATATGCGCCTACCAGGAAGGCGCCGAGGTAGTAGTTCGAGCCATCGAAGGAGTGCAGGGGCAGGAATTTCTTTACGTCGCGACGGTCGATGAACATGTCGATCTTGCCGTCGGAGTCGCAGGAGATGTCGCCGAGGACCGCATTTGAGGTGGGTCGTTCGTCCAGACGATGGATCGGCATCAGCGGGAAGAGCTGCTTGACGGCCCAGGAGGCTGGCATGGACTGGAAGAGCGAGAAGTTGCAGAAGTAGGTGTCTGAGA
>CANGVB010000420.1 GCA_947456995.1 Bryobacteraceae bacterium
CAGTCTCACGGTGGGATTCTTCAACTCGAACAGATCTTGCCGGTTTCGAATGTAGATTGCAGCATCCGCGGGCCGCTGATGGCTTGGGCGAATGATCATTGCAAATTGAGAAGCCCGATCAAAAAACTTCTCGTGGAATTTGACATCATGCTCTTCCAGATCCGGCTCACCCTTGGTTCTCGACCGGAACCACCCCAGCAATTCCATGGATTTAAGTGAAGCGTCAGTTTTGAAGCTCTCAATCGTCTTGCGAAGAGACTGTTCTTCTTTTGTGTTGAGGTAGAAGTGTGCAGTAGAGTTTTTGTCGCGAGGGATGGGCCGCCAGGTCATTACCTGCATAGACGAATCATTCCGATATCCAAACAGCAAACCACCCGCATCTTCGCCCTTGCCACTACGGCTGACGTAGGTGGAGCCCACATAGGAACGAATTTGCTCAAGCAACCCAGCCCGCCATGTCAGATCGACAATTCC
This sequence comes from Bryobacteraceae bacterium, assembly GCA_947456995.1. Lineage (GTDB taxonomy): Bacteria > Acidobacteriota > Terriglobia > Bryobacterales > Bryobacteraceae > Bryobacter. The sequence continues at coordinate 475 of CANGVB010000420.1, forward strand.
TTGTCTGCCGTCCAGCCACGCAGTGTTATCGGTTGCCTCTGTGTGAGCCAGCGATCTTGATTGTTCGATTGATAATGTCGTCAAGCTAGTTTCCCTCCAACTTGATGATTCTGAGGGCTTTCTCCTCCACCAAAATCATCTGTTACTAGTTTGAGGCCAATAACCGCGAAGTCAATCCGGTACTCGTACCCCCAAATTTCGATTTACTACTAGAACAAGTGGCCCAGTACTTAACAAAGCTTAATGTCCGCCGTCGTGGAAGTCCTGTATTTTCCTACACTTCGCGTTTGGAGCCTCGGATACACTGGTGAATGAACTAAATACTTATGCAGACCAAACGCCTTGGAAATAGCGACTTGGAGATCACCCGGCTGGGAGTTGGTGCCTGGGCCATCGGTGGTGGTGGATGGGCCTTCGGATGGGGCCATCAGGACGATAACGAATCGGTCGATGCCATTCGCGCGGCAATTGACGCCGGAATGAACTGGATCGATACCGCAGCAGTTTATGGATTGGGGCACTCGGAAGAGGTTGTAGCCAAGGCTGTTGCCGGCTTATCCCAAAAGCCTTACATTTTCACCAAGTGCGCGCGAATCTGGAACGAGAAGGGTGAAATTGGCAAGAGCCTCAAAGCCGATTCCATACGCCGCGAAGTTGAAGCCAGCCTGCGACGGCTCAACGTCGACGTTATCGATCTCTACCAAATGCACTGGCCCGAACCGGATGAAGACGTAGAAGAAGGCTGGACCACGATGGCCAAGCTCAAGGAAGAAGGCAAGGTCCGCTGGATCGGTGTCTCCAACTTTAGCGAGTCCCAAATGAAGCGGGCTCAGGCGATTGCCCCCATCACCTCGCTGCAACCACCCTACTCGCTCGTACAACGGGAGATTGAGGACACCATTCTTCCGCATGCAGCATCCACAAATGTCGGCACGCTGGTTTACTCTCCCATGAAGAACGGCCTCCTCAGCGGACGCATGACCAAAGCCCGTGTTGAGAATCTCCCAGAAGATGACTTCCGAAAGCGTAGTCCGTATTTTCAGGAGCCGCGTCTCACCTCCACTCTCAATCTGGTGGAAGATCTCAGGCCGATTGCAGCCAAACATGACTGCAGCGTCGGCGAGCTCTCCATTGCCTGGGCCCTGCGACACCCGGCCGTAACCTCTGCCATCGTAGGTCTGCGCAACCGGGGACAATTGGATGGAGTGCTCAAAAGCGCTACTCTGAATATTGATCCTGCGGATATTCAACAAATTGAGGATCTTTTGTCCAAACATGGACTCTAACTGAAAGGCATTGTGACAACGTCATACCTTACAGCCCTTTCTCTGGCACTGGATTCCATCAAAGCTCATCGCCTCAGGAGTTTCTTAACCCTGCTTGGCGTCGTAATCGGCGTTGCCAGCGTCATCCTGGTTGGCGCAGGAATTGAGGGGCTCGGCGTCACGGCCGAAGAAACCACCTCGAAAGCCTTCGGCACCGAATCCTATCTGCTGGCTCAAGTTGCCAATGTGGGCCGTCTCACTGCCAAGCAACGCGCCGCTCTGCTTCGCAACAACAGGCAGTTGCGCCGCGATGACCTCGTCTACCTTCGTTCTGCCACTGGCGATCAGGTTCAGTACAGTCCTTATTCTCAACGGCTGGACGACGTCAAGCGCGAGGATCGCTTGCTCGAGGCCTGCAGCATTCTCGGCGTGTCTGCTGTGCTGTCTGAAATCCGCGACGTCGGGGTCGTTGATGGTCGCTTCTTCACAGAACAGGAAGAGCGCAACAAGAGCTACGTGGCTGTCATCGGGGATGAAATCCGTACTTTCTTTTTCCCCGGAGCTTCGCCCATCGGGCAAACCATCAAGGTCCGCGGCTATGACTTCCTGATTATCGGAGTACAGGAAAAACTGGGGTCGAACCTTGGCCGAAGCCAGGACAACTCTGTTTATATTCCGGATACAACCTTTGAAAAACTATACGGCCCCGCAAAATCCATGAGCCTTTTTGCTCGTGCCAAAGCGGGCTCTGGACTTTCCCTCGATGAGGCACTCGAAGTCACCCGCAGTGCCATGCGCATTCGCAATCACCTTGGTCCCAAAAAGGAAGACAACTTCGGATTTCTTACTCCCGATTCGATTCGCGGATTCGTGGATAACATTCTCGGTCTGATTCGCATTGTTGTTGTGCCAATCACCCTGATTTCCCTGGTCGTTGGTGGAATCGTCATCATGAACATCATGCTGGTTAGCGTTACTGAGCGCACAAAGGAAATCGGCATCCGCAAATCGCTTGGCGCCAGAAGCTCTGACATTCTGGTCCAGATCCTTACCGAGAGTTTTGTTATCTCCGCCCTCGGTGGCTTTCTCGGCATTGCGATTGCCTGGAGTCTGGTTCAGTTGATCACCGGCTCGTTCGATGTGAAGATGAAAATCACTTACCCCTACATTTTGCTGGCTGTCTTCGTCTCAAGCGGCGTAGGTTTGATTTCAGGTTGGTATCCAGCCCGCAAAGCCGCACGTCTCGATCCGATCGAAGCCTTGAGGGCAGACTAAGCCATGAGTGTTCCCATCGTTGAAACTATAAAACTTGCTGCCGATTCTGTTTGGTCCAATCGCTTCCGCTCAGGGCTTACCATCCTCGGTATTGTGATCGGCATCACCACCGTCGTTACCGTTGCCAGCCTTCTCACGGGGCTACGGGCCGGTATCGTTACTTTCTTTGAAGAGTTCGGCCCCGACTCTATTTTTGTTTCACGCTTTTCTGGCGATCCCAATTCAGGTGGCTCTCCAAAAGAACAAAAGCGCCGCCCGCTGGAACCCGATTACGCAGATTTTATTGAGCGCACCAGTCCGGCAATCGAGCGTGTTTCTGTTTCCATCTTCATTCCAACCGTGCAGGGCGGAAAAGCCCTCTCAGCTAAGGTTCCAGGCTTTGAAAGCGATACGATCGGCCTCCAGGGCCGGTCGGCGAATTCCTATCTTGTGCAACCGCGCGAGCTTCGCGTTGGCCGTGTCTTCACTCCCGATGAAGACACCCGCGGACTAAGGGTCTGCGTCATTGGCCCTAGCGTGGCGGAGGCTCTCTTCCCGGACGGCCAAGCCCTCGAAAAGACAATTTCCGTTGATGGTGCCGAGTTTCGAGTCATCGGCGTTTTCGAAAAAGCCAAAGGTGGATTCTTCGGCGAGAACGGCCTGGACCGCAACATCGAAATTCCACTTGCCGTCGCACAGCAAAAATACCCCTTTGCCGACAATGTTTTCCTGACTGGCAAAGCCCGAGAGGGCATGCGTGAGCAAGCCTTTGAAGAAATGCAGGCCGCCATGCGCAGAATCCGTGGTGTTAAGTTTGGTGTCGACAACGATTTCAATATCTCCACAGCAGATCAGATCATCGCCCAATTCGACAAGATCACCGGCTTGATTGTCATCGTCTCGATCGCCATCTCAGGCCTTGGTCTGCTTGTCGGTGGCATTGGGGTCATGAATATCATGCTCGTCAGCGTGACAGAACGAACACGCGAAATTGGCATACGAAAAGCTCTCGGCGCTCGCAAGCCAGATATCGTCTTTCAGTTCCTGCTCGAAGCCTCCAGCCTCACTGTCCTCGGGGGTATTATCGGCATCATCTTCTCAACCCTGGTTACCCTCCTGGTGGCAGCTCTCGTGCCAGCCTTGCCCAGTAGCACGCCGCTCTGGGCCATTGCTTCCGGCCTCGGCGTCAGCATCGCTGTAGGTGTATTCTTCGGCACCTGGCCAGCTATTAAAGCTGCCCGTCTCGACCCGGTCGAAGCCCTCCGCTACGAATAGCTCGACCTTAGGGCATTTCTCTGATACCTGACGAAAGTACTAATGCGAATTAGGGGTACTACTACGTGTTTTGCTTAGTTGAACTTCGCTGCGATTTGCCCGAGCATTGAAGTATCTAATGAGCCTGGA
>CANGVB010000421.1 GCA_947456995.1 Bryobacteraceae bacterium
CTGCAGTCGCGATGGGGGCATTTGCCGTTTAGCGTGGTGTTGTCCAGCATCGCGATTGAACGTATCTTTGATGGCATTTGGCTGGTGCTCACGCTTAGCGTGGTTGTGCAATTTGTGGATTTGCCGCGCAGGGTACGTGATGGAGGATTTGCGCTGATTCTGGTGGTGGGCTTGCTCGCCGCAGCGCTTGGTTTCATCATCGCTTTCCAGCGGAAGGCCAAGGAGTTGGCCGCCCACTGGAAGTGGGGTGAAAAGGCGAAGATCTTTATTGAAGACTTGCAGGCGATGGGTGGTTCGCGGAGTTTCTTTCAAGCGTGGGTGGCCAGTTTGCCGCACCTGCTTTCGATGACGATTCCGATCTATTGTGTATTGAAGGCTTATGGCCTGACTGGCTTTTCATTGTGGGATGCAGCAGTGATCAATGTGATTGTTCGTCTGGGAACAGTGGTTCCGGGTGCGCCGGGAAACCTGGGTGTTTATCAGGGTTTGATTGTGCTGGCGCTCGTATTTTTCGGTATTGACGAGAATGTGGCGAAGCGATTCAGCCTGATCATTTGGGGCATCGTGACGCTGCCGTTATTGATCGCAGGGCTAGTGGCGTTGTCGGTGACAGGGTTCAAATTGAGGGAATTGCAGGAGACAGCGAGTGCCGCTGAATCCAAAGGCCACATAGAATAGTCTTCTATGCGTTTGATTGCTGTACTTCTTCTTGCCGGGCTCACTTTGCCCGCGCAGCTTCGTGTGATTGCCTTTGGAGCCCACCCGGATGATTGCGATATCGGGGCCAGTGGGCTTGCTGCGAAGCTTGCCGCGATGGGGCACAAGGTTAAATTTGTCTCGGTTACCAACGGTGATGCCGGGCATCAGTCTTCTGGGGGCGGGGCGCTGGCGAAGCGTCGCAGGGCTGAGGCGATGGAGTCTGGCCGCAGGCTTGGCATCGAGTATGAAGTGCTCGACAACCATGACGGCGAATTGCTGCCGACGCTCGACGTGCGGCTGCAGATCATTCGACGGATCCGGCAGTGGCAGGCGGACGTCGTGATTTCACCGCGCACTAACGACTATCACCCGGACCATCGCAACACCGGTGTGTTGCTGCAGGATGCGGCCTATATGGTGATGGTGCCGAATGTAGCGTCGGATACGCCGCCGCTCAAGAAGAACCCTGTGTTTTTGCATTTTCAAGATCGCTTCAAGACTCCCACGCCGTTTCGGCCCGACGTTGCTATCGACATCACCGATGTGTTTGACAAGAAGGTGGATGCGCTTGATTCGCATGTGAGCCAGTTCTATGAATGGCTGCCGTGGATTGATGGATATCTCGATCAGGTGCCGGCCGGTGCTGTGGAGCGTAAGGCATGGTTGCGCAAGCGGATGTCGCGGCCGATCACGCCTGCTGTGCGTGGTGCGCTTGAGAAGTGGTACGGCAAAGAGCGCGGAGCGGCGATTCAATACGCGGAAGCGTTTGAAGTGAGTGAGTACGGATCGCAGCCGAGCGAGGAGACTTTGCGCAAGCTCTTTCCGATGGTGGGCAAGTAGTGGACAGAGCGGCAATTCCTTCGGTTGATTTGCTGCTGCGAAGTGTCGTGCCGAAGTATCCTCAGATTTCTCGCGAACGGCTTTTGTCGGTTGTTCGCGAGGTTCTGCAGGCGGTGCGCGAGCTGGAGTTGCCGGGTGAAGAGATTGATGCTGAGATCGAACGGCGTGTTGTCCGGTTGAGCACGCCTTCGCTGCGCCGGGTGATTAATGCCACCGGGGTTGTTCTGCATACCAATCTGGGGCGCGCGCCGCTGCGGCCTTTTGAGCCTGTGGCAGGGTATTCGAATCTTGAATACGATCTGGCGACGGGTAAGCGTGGGAAGCGGGACGAGCATTATGTCCCGCTGCTGACGGAGTTGCTGGGTGTTGCCGCGATCGCCGTCAACAACAATGCTGCGGCAACCTATCTGGTGCTGAAGGCATTGGCTGAGGGTGGCGAGGTAGTGGTGAGCCGGAGTGAACTGGTGGAGATTGGCGACGGGTTCCGGATCCCCGACATCATGGAGCAGAGTGGTGCGCGCCTGAAGGAAGTTGGTGCCACCAATCGCACGCATCTTGACGATTATTCGCGTGCGATTAACGATTCAACGAAGATGCTGATGCGCGTGCACCCGAGCAACTTTCATCAGACGGGCTTTGTTGGCAAACCGACGCTGAAGGAGTTGGCGGGGTTGGCTCGAGAGCGATCGCTGCCCTTCTATGAAGATCTGGGTAGCGGTTGCCTGATGGATCTGAAGCCACACGGAGTGGACGAGCCGCTGGTTCGAGACAGTCTGGCTGCGGGCGTGAATCTTGTGTCGTTCTCTTGCGATAAGTTGCTGGGCGGGCCGCAGGCTGGGATCATTGCCGGTGATGCCGATCTTGTGGCTCGGATTCGCAGGCATCCGATGTACCGGGCGTTGCGACTGGACAAGCTTGCGGTGCAGGCATTGTCTGATTCGTTGCGGGCTCTGGTTGTTGGTGATTATCTGAGTCTGCCGGGGCTGCGGATGTTGATGTTGCCGCTGGCGAAGATTGAAGCCCGTGCACGGGCGATGGCGGCGAGGGTTAGTGGCGCGACGGTGATTGAGGGAGCGAGCGTGCTCGGAGGCGGGTCCACTCCAGATCAGAGTATTCCCACCTGGCTGATTGCGATTTCCGGCTCTGCGAGACGTCTTGAAAAACAACTTCGCGCCAGCAACCCTGCGGTTGTGGCGCGAATTGAAAAAGATCAATTGTTGATCGACTTGCGTACCGTGCTCCCTGAGGATGACGAAACGCTAGCCGCGATGCTGGAAGCTTACGCGCGTTCCATGTAAGTAGCTTCGGCGGTGTTGACGCGGATTCTTTCACCCTGTTCGATGAACTGGGGGACAGAGACGACCAGGCCTGTTTCGAGCGTGGCAAGCTTGCCGACGTTGGAGACGCTGGCGCCTTTGAGGCCGGGTTCTGTTTCGACGATCTTGAGGTCGACGGTGGGCGGCGGCTCTACGCTGATCGGTTTGCCTTCGTAGAAGGTTACCGTGACCGGGAGGTTGTCGATCATGTAGTTGGCGGAATCCCCAACGAAATCAGCCGAGAGCTGAACCTGTTCGTAGTTCTCGGTGTTCATGAAGTAGAAGTACTCGGTGTCCTTGTACATGAACTCCATCTTCTGTTCGTCCATGATGGCTTTTTCGACTTTGTCTTCCGAGGCGAAGCGGTGCTCGTTCATGGAGCCGCTGCGGAGGTTGCGCATCTTAACTTGTACGAAACCGCGCAGGTTGCCCGGCGTGCGATGGGTCATCGTAAAAACCGAATAAAGGTCGTTGTTGAACTTGATGACCATGCCGGTGCGAATTTGTGTTGCAGAAATCATAGGTGTCCGACCTGTTATTTTAGCATTTTATGGCGTATTTATTGGGCTTGGACCTGCGCCGGGATTGTCGTACCATGAAGCAAAATGATTCCAGAGTTCATAGCCGAAGGCCTGACATTCGACGACGTCCTCCTCGTACCCGCGCGAAGCTCCGTTTTGCCCGCGCAAGTTGAAACCAAATCGAACTTTACGCGGACGATGAATATCAACATCCCGCTGGTGAGTTCGGCGATGGATACCGTCACCGAGAGCCACCTCGCGATTGCGCTTGCGCAGCAGGGCGGGATGGGAGTGATTCACAAGAATCTCTCGATCGACAGACAAGCAGAGGAAGTAGACAAGGTAAAGCGAAGTGAGAGCGGGATGATTGTAGACCCCGTCACGATCGACCCGGATCAGCGGATTCAGGACGCGCTTGACCTGATGCGTCGCTACAGGATCAGCGGTGTGCCTGTTACCAAGCACGGGAAGCTGGTTGGCATTCTGACCAACCGCGACCTTCGTTTTGAGACACGCTACGATTTGCCGATCAAGGACCTGATGACGAAGGACAACCTCATTACCGTGCCTGTTGGCACGACGCTTGAGGATGCGGAGTTGATACTCCACAAGCACCGCGTCGAGAAGTTGCTGGTGGTAGACGACGAGTACACGCTGAAGGGCTTGATCACGGTTAAGGACATTCAGAAGAAGATCAAGTATCCGCATAGCGCCAAGGACGATCAGGGGCGCTTGCGTGTGGCTGGTGCGGTTGGGGCAGGCAAGGATTATTTTGATCGCGCCAAGGCGCTGGTAGACGCCAAGGTGGACGTGCTGGTGATTGATAGCGCACACGGACACTCTGAAGGTGTGATGGCCGCGCTGAAGCGGATCAAGGAAGCGCTGCCGCACATTCAGGTGGTGGTGGGCAATGTGGCTACCTATGAAGGTGCGCGTGATTTGATCGAGCTGGGTGCTGACGGGATCAAGGTTGGTATCGGGCCGGGATCGATTTGCACGACGCGTGTTGTGAGTGGTGC
>CANGVB010000422.1 GCA_947456995.1 Bryobacteraceae bacterium
AAGAGAGCTCCGTGCTCTCAAAGACAAAAAAGACATTGACGCCTTCATCGATGATGATCGCCCGGCGGCCATTGGCCTTCTCGATGCCGCCAGAATTCTCAATACAAAGATGGACCCCGCCGAAGCCGCCGCCTTTCGCGCCAGGATGAACAAACTCGCTGCCTCCATTGATCGCAATCAGTCAAACGTCAAAGACTCCATCAACTTCGTGAAGGTCGCGCTCGAAGGCGGTGACATCTCAAAACTCCGTCCCAGCATCACTCGCTTCTACGCTCAATCCGGGCTTTACTCTTGGCCTCGCTACTTCCTCGCCCTCTTCCTCATCAGCTTGCTCACCCTCGCCCTCAATTACCCATACGAGAAGCTGCACAGCCTCTTTCATTGGGCAATCAATCCTGTGCTGGCCCTGGTTTACGGCTTGATCATGTTCGCGGCGATCACCGTTGCCATCACTCAAACCAAGCTGCGCAACCGCATCGCCATGGCTTCTCTTGCCATCACCTCATCGCTCATTTTCTTGTTCGTTGGCCCCTCCATCCCCGAATACCTCTGCTTCGCAATTTCCATGCTCATGATCTTTGCCCTCTCAAAGCAGGATGTCTTTTGCGAGCGTTGTAACTTGTGGGCTGAGGACAACACGAGCCTCTTAACTCTCAAGACTCCATCCGAAGCAACGCTTTCGAGGCTTCTCGAGAGTCTCAAGAGCGGAGACCTCCACATGCTGCAGTCCTTCATCGTGCCACCCGATTACACCAAGTCTTCTTCCAACTATTTGACCGTCGACATTAAATATTGCGCCAAGTGTCAGGACTTCCAAACGCTAAACCTGAACCAGGTCGCCGAAGACTCCACCGATACCCTGATCGAGAATCTCCTCATCAGCTCCAAGCAACTCTTCTGGCTCAAGTCCCAGCAGCCTACCTCCAGTACTTAGCCAGCAACTCCCAACGCTCCAGCATCCAGTGCCATCCCGTATGCGCCACCAGCGTCGACAACACAATCACGCCCAGGCGTTCCACCTTCACAACCTGAAACACACCCCACAACAAACCCACCACCAGCAACTGCCCCAACTCCACCCCTACATTGAAAGCTACCAGCGAACTCATCAAATGAGACCCCGCAAACTGCAAACTCTCCCGAAGTGCAAACGAAAACCCAAACCCATGCACCAGCCCAAATAGCGCTGCTACCACCCACCGTCCACCCCTCTCAAAAACATTCTCGAGCGACATCCATACAATCGAAGCTGCAATCGCTAACTCCACCAGGGCAGGGAACCAAAGCGCGTCCGGCCCCAGCCCCATAGCCGCCCCTATCAACGTCAACGAGTGCCCCACCGTAAACGCACTCACCACCCAAACCAGCCGCCCCAATTGCCTCACCGGAATCACCAGGCAAAACAAAAACAACAGATGGTCCATCCCCTCAAGAATGTGCCAGAACCCCAACACAGTAAATCGTCGAAAGGCGCCCCACCAACTCGGGCCTAACTCCACCCACCCCGCATCTCCCTGCAATTCAAACGCTCTCTCCCCAAATCGCATCACCGTCAACACCTGCAAGCCCAGCCCCTGCATCCCCGGCCTTACCGCAAACCGTGAAGCCACATCCCCCACCGGAATCTCCATCAACACATCCAGCCACAACTGATCCCACACCACTCGCGCCTCGCTACCAAACGCAGTCTTCACCCCACGTCCAAACGCCTCAAACGTCTTGTCAGACTGCAATGCCAGCCGCGTCCCCACAACCTGCGGCCGCCCCAATTCACGTCCACCCTCACGCAGCAGGATCGCATTTGACACCCACGTCGTTGCCACCACCGGCAACTGCGGCTCCAGCTTCTCCACATCGAGATACCCGCCCGCCACCTCCGGAAACACAACATCCCGCATCGCCTTCAGCGGCACCCGCGCCGCGATCGTCATCTTGCCCGCTTCGGGCTTCAGCCACATCTCTACCTTCACGTCACGAGGGATCTCGTGCGCCCCAAGGCTACACGCAAGCACGATGATTCCCAGCCACTTCCACAGCAACCCCGTCATCATACAATGCGGTCTGTTCAAAATTCGATATGATCGTCGCACTGTGAAGCGGATCCTATTCTTCGGCATCATCGCCACCCTCGCCCTCATCACCTACTGGCAACGTCCTCAAGTGCAGGCCGCCACGGCCCAAGCCCCACGTTTTGAAGTCGACCCCATGTGGCCCAAGCCCCTCCCCAATCATTGGGTCGTCGGCCCTGTCATTGGTGTCGCTGTCGATTCGCGAGATCACGTCTGGATCCTCCACCGTCAGGCCTCACTCGAAGCCAAAGAGCAGTACGCCACCATGACGCCCAAAGCCAGCACCTGCTGCGCTGCCGCTCCACCCGTCCTCGAATTCAACCCACAGGGCGATCTCGTCGGCTCCTGGGGCGGCCCCGGCAATGGCTACAACTGGCCTTCGTCCAATCACGGCATCGACGTCGATTTCAAAGGCAACGTTTGGATCGGTGGCAACGGCCGTGGCAAGCAGGCCGCTCCCATCGCCCATAACGAAGACCGCATGGCCGACGCCGGCCCCGTCTACGATTCCATGCTCCTCAAGTTCTCCCAAGCCGGAAAGCTTCTCATGCAGATTGGCCAGCCCAACATGAGCAAGGGCAGCAACGATACAAAGAATCTTCGCCTCCCCGCCAAGTCCATCGTCGACCCCAAAACAAACGAGCTCTACGTCGCCGATGGCTACGGAAATCGCCGCGTCATCGTCTTCAATGCCGACACCGGTGAGTACAAGCGTCACTGGGGCGCATATGGCTCAAAACCCGACGACACCCAACTTCCTGCTTATGACCCCGCTGCCCCCGTCGCCAAACAATTCAGAACCCCGGTCCACTGCGTAGCCCTGGCCAACGACAACCTCCTCTACGTGTGCGACCGTACCAACGACCGTATCCAGGTCTTCAAAGCCGACGGCACTTTCGTCAAAGAGGTCTTCATCGAAAAGAACACTCTCGGCGATGGCTCTGTCTTCGATATCGCCCTCTCAAAAGATCCCGGCCAGAACTACATCTACGTCGCTGACGGCTCCAACATGAAGGTCCATGTGCTCAAGCGCGACACCCTCGAAGTGCTCACCACCTTCGGCGACGGCGGCCGCCAGCCCGGCCAGTTCTACGCCGTCCACTCCATCGCGACAGACTCCAAAGGCAACATCTACACCACCGAAACCTATCGCGGCCAACGCCTCCAGAAGTTCCACTTCAAAGGCGTCGCCCCCGTCACAAAGAAGGATCAAGGCGTAGTCTGGCCCACCTCCCGCTAATCAGGGCCGGGCTCCCTGAATTGCTGCTTCGAGGCCCTTCCAGTTAAATCTCTCTTCCAGGTTGAAGTGGGTTCTTGCCGCCCACGCATCCTGCATCGCCTCCCCGTTGCGAAGGTCCTTCCCTCCCTGGATTCCGATGTAACGTTGCGGAGTTTTACCATCTGCCTCGAAGGCCTTCCATTTATCTGCTGGTACATTATTCTTGAATGCCAGCTTTCCGTCATAGCTGAACTTCGCCATGTCGTTGTACCAGGCTGTTCCTGTTCCATCATTCATCCCAAATGAAATATGAGCCTTGCCCTCCCTTGGACCTGCTTTGTCTCCAAGTGTCTTTACGCGACAGCATACGTTCCCACGCTCATAGAACAACTGCTTACCACCAGGCTTCCCCCAATCCCCTACATTGGTCAGCCGGAATCCTTCCGATTTCAAATAGGCGTCCAGGTCTGCAAAGGTTCTGAATGTCACCATCCGCGTACCTTGATCTACCAGCCTCGGCATGATCCTTCGCGCCAGCCTGCTTGTGGTCGTAACAATACTCATCTCGCCGGGGCCCACACCACCACTCACCACTACGAATCGCCCACGGCCCTTGGGCTGTAATTTGTATTTCAGCTCCGCCGCACGGGGCATGATGTACTGCACAATCCCCTTGCACATCTCATTCAGCTTGGATTCAAACAGATCCTTCACCTCTACTGCGCTCTTGTTTTTTGCCGTCCTCACCAGGATGCAGGCAGCAATTGCAAATACCAGGAACCCGCAGAACATTCCCACTGCCTCCGCAAACCAGCGTGCTGCAAGGTCCATCAGAGTCTCATACAATGGCCCCGAAAAATAGGGTGCCTGATTTGTCGTTAAATCATAGGCGGCTATCGTATATCGACCGATCTCCCACAAGTGTTCCCCAATATAGTCCACGATCATCAGCACTCCCAGCGCCGCCAATCCAGCCTCCGCAACGGTCCTCCCAATCGTTGCCCCCAATTCGGCCGTTGCAGTCGCAACCGCTGGATTTCCTGCGCTAAAGTATCCTCCCAGCGCTGCCCCCCCCCCCGCCCCCCCCCCCCACCCCCC
>CANGVB010000423.1 GCA_947456995.1 Bryobacteraceae bacterium
ATCATCCGGATCGCGGAAGGGTTCGAGCCAGGCTGCACGCGGAAATCGTACTCAAGTTGGCTCTGGTTGCCATAGTAAATCAAGTCGATGCCGGGATAGACCCCAAGATAGGAAACCTGCTCAAAGTTCGGTACTTCGGTGCGCCACTTGCTGCGATCCGAGCCGATGAAGTAGTTGGAAGTCCCTGGTAGCTTGCGTTCCGGGCGAGCCTGCGCCCTGGCGTTGGAGCCGGCAAATTTAAGTTGTACGGTTGAGGATTTGTCCGCGCTCTTGCCGAGTCGGATCGCAACTCCCGTTGCCTGCACAGCAACGCTCAAGCCTGCCCCACGCGCAAGGTAATTTGCGCCACCCGGTGCCGATTCAAAGGCCAGAGGCAACTTTGTTGTGTTTACTGTGGGTGCCGGAGCAGTATGGGCAAATTGGGAAAAATAACAGGCGAGCGGCAATATGCAGGCTGTGCTGAGCTTCAACGGGTGTTCCTTCTTTAAAGACCTGAGGCCTTGAATGAAAATTTAAGAACGTCCAGTATATCCAAGTGTTTTTTGCATCCACTGCCTGAACCTGCAAGTGCCCTCTCGTCTATGCTCCAATAGTCAGATTCATGCGAACTCTATTCTCGTTGCTGATCCTCGCCTCCACACTATTAGGGCAAACCCGGCGCCCCTTCCCCGTAGTGGAAGCCACCATCACTGAGATGCGCGAAGCCCTCGACTCGGGCCGCACTACATCCCGCGAATTGGTCACCCAGTATCTAGTCCGCGTAGCCCTCTACGAAAACAAACTCCACGCCGTCATCACCGTCAATCCCCATGCCCTTGATGATGCTGATCAGCGCGATCGCGAACGCGCTGCGGGTAAGCCCCGAGGCCCGCTCCACGGTATCCCCATCGCCCTCAAAGACAACATCCTTACTCACGACATCATCACCACCGGTGGCGCACTCGCTTTTGAAAATTATCTCCCGCCCTACGATGCAACCCTGGTGAAGAACCTCCGCGAGGCCGGTGCCATCGTCATCGCCAAGACCACGCTTTCAGAACTCGCCAATTGGGTTGCTGGTGCCCCGATGCCTATGCCTGCCAACTACAACGCGGTGCGAGGCTTTGCCTACAACCCTTACGATCCGCGGCGCGACCCGCGCGAGGTTCCGGGGGATGGCCGCCCTGTGCTTTCCACTGGTGGGTCGAGCTCTGGTGCTGGCACTGCCGCCAGCTTCTGGGCCGCTAATGTTGGTACAGAAACCTCCGGCTCTATCCTGAGCCCGGCCAATCAGAATATGCTCGCTGCTGTCAAACCCACCGTCGGCCGCATCAGCCGTTACGGTGTCATCCCCATCACTGCCGATCAGGACACCGCAGGCCCGATGGCTCGCACCATCACCGATGCGGCTATTTTGCTGGGAGCACTCGAAAGCCCGGCCCCTGATCCTAACGACCCCGCAACCAAAGCCTGCCAACCTCCACCAGGCCGCGACTACACGAAGTTCCTCAACAAGAACGGCCTCAAAGGTGCCCGCATTGGGATCCCTCGCGCTTTTTACTACGACAAGTCAACGCTCCCTGGACGGGCTGGCCGAGGCGGTGAAGGATTGAGCCCTGAGCAGACCCGTCTGATGACCGAAGCCATCGATATCCTCAAGGCACAAGGTGCCGTCATCGTCGACCCTGCCGACATTCCCAGCGTTGTCGCTAAAGATCCAGCCAGCAACCTTTTGCTCTGGAATACCTGCTCAGGCCTGAGCAACGTTAAAGGAAAAGACGCCGGCTGCTCCATTGTTTTCAAATACGGAATGAAGCGTGACTTCAACGCCTTTCTCGCTACTCTCGGTGACAGTGCTCCTGTAAAGACGCTCAAGGAATTGCGCGAATGGAATATCAATCACATCACCCCGGGCGCGATTCGTTTTGGGCAGTCGCAACTGGATATCTCCGATGAGATGGATTTACAGGCGGATCGTGCTCGCTACCAACTGGACCGCGCCAAAGACCTCGCTCTTGCCGGCAAGAACGGCATTGACGCCGTGATGAAGGCCAACCAGCTCGATGCGATTCTCTTTCCCGGCGCAAGCGGTGCTGGTATTGCGGCCAAGCCCGGCTATCCCACGGTGATTGTGCCGTTTGGTTTCATCCCAAATACTGGTACGCCGGCATATCCGAATGGCTTTGAAGCCAGGCCTGCTCCGATGGGTGTGAGCTTTACAGGGCTTGCCTGCAGCGAACCCCGCCTCCTCGAAATCGCTTACGCCTTTGAGCAGGCATCCAAGCGCCGCATTGCGCCTCCGCTGTTTCCGTAGGACGGTCTGTTCTCTGCCATTCTAAAGGTTGGCTTCTCCGTCCAATCGACTCATTCTCGGCGCCATCGCAACTTTGCTCATCATTGGAGCGTATGCGGCCTACACGTTGCGATCGGTCCAGCAGCTCCGTCAAGTGCAGACCGAGACGATTGATCGCAATCGGAAGGCTTCTCTCCAACTGATTCGTATTCAGAACGATCTGAATGCTCTTACCTTCGCGCTACGCGATATGCTCGAAGATTCTGACGGCTACCCGCTCAGCGCCTGGGCTGCCCAACTTACCCGCATTCACGACAACCTGGATGACGCTCTCAAAGCCGAGTTTGATCTTTCCAGATCGTGGCGTAATCCGCAGCAGGCTGACTATCTCAAAAGCTCATTCCAACAATTCTGGGCCGCGATGGACCAGGTTTTTGTTTGGGCTCGTAACAACGAGGACGCTCGTGCTCGCACCTTTATCCGCGCCACAGTGTTGCCCCGGCAGGAAGCCATCACTGCGCTTAGCGCCAGGCTCCTGGTTCAGAACACTGAGGAGGACCAACGTGCCGCCACAGATGTAGCGGCTATCTACTCAGGCATTGAGACAAACGTCTATCGCTTTCTCGCTCTTTCGGTGATCCTTGTCATCCTGGGCAGTACGGCTTTAATTCGCTCCAATCGCCGCCTCTTCGACCGCGTCAGTGATCTCTCGGATCAACGGCGTACGCTGGCCCGTGAGCTGATCTCGAATCAGGAATCTACGCTTCGTGCGATTAGTCGAGACCTGCATGATGAATTTGGTCAGATTCTTACTGCAATCGGTGCCATGCTTGGCCGGGCACGGCGCCATGCCCCGGACAGCAAGTTTGAAGGCCAGGTACTTGAGGTGAATGAGATCGTTCAGGAGACGCTGGAAAAAGTGCGGTCGCTCTCTCAATCGCTGCAGCCCGTGATTCTAGAAGAACAGGGCCTGATCCCCGCCGTTGAATGGCACCTGAATGCTTTTGAGCGCCAGCATGGGATTGTGATTCACTATAAGCGAAGTGGGGAGCCGCCGAATCTGGAAGCCGCTCGCTCCATACACATTTACCGTATTCTCCAGGAGGCCTTGAACAACATCGCAAAGCATGCCAACGTTCGCGAGGCCATACTCAATCTCACGATCAGTCAAGATCGGATTGAGATTGAAATCACCGATTACGGCACTGGCATCCCTGCCGACTATAAGGCTGGGGTCGGCCTTGCAGGCATGCGCGAACGTGCAGAACTGCTGAACGGCTCGATCGAGTTCAACCGGCTTGCTCCTGGCACAACGGTTCATCTTATTGTTCCCCTCGAAAGACCTACTCATGTCTAAACTCCGCGTCCTTCTGGTTGACGATCATACGCTCGTACGTCGTGGCTTCCGCCGCCTTCTCGAAGACGATCCCGATATTGAAGTTGTTGGTGAAGCTAGCGATAGTAACGAGGCTCTGGAGCTTTCTTTACGACTGTGTCCCGACATCATTGTTCTCGACTATGCTCTACCGCCAGAGAATGGGGCTCTTACGACGCGGCGCATTCTTGCGGCTCAACCGCGGGTGAAGATTCTGATTCTGAGCATGCATTCCGAGCCCAGCTATGTTCAGAATGCAAAGGAGGCCGGTGCCGCCGGGTATCTGCTCAAGAATGCTCTCGATCTTGAACTGGTGGAAGCCGTTAAGCAAGTGATGGAGGGTAACTGGACTCAGGATCCGCGACTGGCGCAGTCTGCGCCGAATTCCACTGCAAAGCGGATGCTGAGCACTCGCGAGCTGGAGGTTCTGCACCACATCGTGTCTGGTGAATCGAACAAAGAAATAGCCAGCGCCCTGGGGCTTAGTGCGAACACGGTTGCGGTGCACCGGGCAAACATTATGGATGCTCTTGGTATTCACAATACGGCTGAGCTCGTTGTTTATGCCATTCGCAACGGCCTCGTGAGTATTCCATGAATCGGCGCGCCTTTCTTGCTGCCTTTGCACCTAATAACCCTGGCTTCCAGCTTACTTATGTCACTCGGGCAGCAGGCATCAACTTCCGCCACAACACAGGAGCTTTTGGCTCAATGTACCTGCCA
>CANGVB010000424.1 GCA_947456995.1 Bryobacteraceae bacterium
CAACGTCCGGATCAGTAGTCAAAATCTGATTGAGCCGCTCCTGATAGCCGCGCATCGCAAGATAACTCGTACCCTGCGCCATCTCGGTATTTACATAAATCTGATCGGTGTCCACATCCGGGATGAAGCCTTTGGGTACGCGCTCAAACAGCCAGATGGTCGTTCCAAACATCGCTACAAACACAACCACCATCACAAAGTGATGCTTCACCACCCAACGCAAGCTGCCTTCATACATCCGCGTTGCAAACACCAGTGGTGCCTCGATGATTCGCGAAAGCAAGCTCGGCTTCTCGGTCGAGTGTGCTCTCAAAATTCGGCTTGCCAGCATCGGCGTCAGCGAGACCGATACAAACCCGGAGATCAGCACTGCAGTCGTAATCGTCACTGCAAACTCGTGGAACAATCGCCCCAGCACGCCACCCATAAACAAGATCGGGATAAACACAGCCGCCAGCGATATCGTCATCGAGACAATCGTGAACCAGATTTCCTTAGACCCCCGATATGCCGCCTCCATCGGAGTCAGTCCGTTTTCGATGTGTCGAACGATGTTCTCCAGCATCACGATCGCATCGTCCACCACAAAGCCCACGCTGAGGATGATCGCCATCATCGAGAGGTTATTCATCGAGTAACCCAGCAAATACATAACGGCGAAGGTCCCTACCAGCGACACTGGCAATGCAACGGTCGGGATAATCGTTGCCGTCGCTTTGCGCAAGAACAGGAAGATCACCATGATCACCAGCCCCAGCGACAGCAGCAGCGTCATCTGAATATCGGCAAAGGCCTCACGAATATTCTTCGACCGGTCGCTTCGAATCTTCAAATCCACCGTCGGCGGCAACTGCTTCTGAATCGAAGGCAGCAGCTTCTTCACCGCATCGTTTACTTCGATAATGTTGCTGCCCGGCTGCCGCATCACCATCAGGTTTACGCCCTGCTCAAACTTCTTCGTCGCCCTGCTCCAGTTCCAGGCCATCGTCCGCTCATCTTCGCTTCCATCACGCACCACGCCCAGATCCGCCAGCCTCACCGGTGCGTTGTTCCGGTAGGTCACAATCATCTGCGCGTAATCTTCAGCAGTCGGCAACTGTCCATTCGTCTGGATCGAATACGCTTGCTGCGGCCCCCACATCGTCCCGGTCGGCACATTCGCATTCCAGTTTCGAATCGCATCGCTTACTTCATTGATCCCGATCCCACGCGAAGCCAGTTTCTCCGGGTCTACCTGAATCCGTACCGCATACTTCTGCGATCCCATCAGGTTCACGCTAGCCACACCATTAACAGAAGAGATTCGCTGTCCTACAACCACCTGCGCATATTCGTCCAGCTTCCACTTCGGCATCGAAGTGGTCGTCAGTGCCAAAAACAGAATCGGGCTATCCGAAGGATTCTGTTTCCGGAAAGAAGGTAACGACGGCATCCCCGGTGGCAACAACGGCATCGCCGCGCTAATCGCCGTCTGCACGTCCACTGCCGCGCCATCAATCTCGCGCGACACATCAAACTGCATCGTCACGCTGGTCGAACCCATCGAGTTCGAACTCGTCATCGAATCAATCCCCGCGATGCCGCTAAACTGCCGCTCGAGCGGCGTAGCCACAGCCGACGCCATCGTCGTCGGGTCCGCACCAGGCAACCCGGCCGACACGCTCAGCGTCGGAAAGTCCACGTTCGGCAAATCGCTCACCGGCAACACGGTATAGCTCAACACACCAAACATGCTGATGCCCAGCATCAACAGAATTGTGGCCACCGGCCGCTTGATGAAAATCGCGGAGAAGTTCATGTCAAATTACTCCGTTTTCTTGGGACGGCCTTCACCGCCACCCTTACCTTCACCCTTGCGCCCACCAGCACCGGGCTGACGAACATTCACCTTCACTCCAGGTGCAATCCTCAACTGCCCTTCCGTTACGACAGTCTCACCCTCGGCAAGACCCTTGGTGATCACCAGTTCATTCCCGTTGCGAACCCCCAGTGTCACCGGCCGGTTCTCAACTCCACGGTCCGCCTTCACCACATAAACAAACGATCCATCCTGTCCCGTCTGCACTGCCTGATTCGGCACCACCACTGCCCCTTCCACCGTCCCCAATCTCATCCGCACACGCACAAACTGTCCAGGCCACATCTTCCGTTCCGCATTCGGAAAGCTCGCCCGCAACCGCAGCGTACCCGTAGTAGCATCCACCGCACTCTCAATAAAGATCAAATTCCCCACACTCGGCGGCTCGGTCGAATCCTGCTGCGAAGCAAACACCGGAATCCGCTCTTTCCCAAACCGGCTCGCGATCTTCTGAAACTGCGATTCCGGCACCGCAAACGTCACGTTCACCGGCTGTATCTGGCTGATCATGATCAGCTCACTCGAATTGGCCGAAACAATGTTGCCGGGCTTCACCAGCAAACTTCCAGTACGCCCGGTAATCGGAGCCATGATCGTCGTGAACCCCAACTGCACCTTCAAATTTTCAATTGTCGCTTTATTGGCCGCAATATCCGCCCGCGAACTTTCAATCGCCGCCCGGTCCGCATCCGTCAATTCCTTCTGTGCCAGTGCCTGCGCCGCAGACTGAGCCCCCTGCTCCTTCGACGCAATCCCTTCCTTCATCAACATCTCATTGCGTTGCGAAACAGACCGCAGATAGTCCGCTTGAGCCATATCTTTAGCCAGATTCGCGGTCGCCATCCGCAACTGCGCTTCACTCCGCGCTAGATTCGCCGCAGCCTGATCAATCTGCGCCGTCAGCGTCCGCTTATCGATCTCGAAAAGCTTGTCGCCAGCCTTCACAAAGTCGCCTTCCTTAAAGAAAGCGGCCTTCAATTCACCACTCACTTGTGGTTTTATGCTCACCGTGGAACTCGCTTCCACATTGCCGATTACGTCCAAATCCAGAGGGACGTCCTTGGTCGTCGCCTTCACTGCAACAACTGGCGCGTCTCCGCCGCCTTTCTTGCCACCCTTGCCGGGTACAGCCGCAGTCGGTTGATTGCAGGAGCTCAAAAACAAAATACTGGTGGCCAACAAGCCAGTCGAAAGATAAATCCGGTTACGCATGTAGATGTGGGAGGGAATGCCCTAAAATAGCAGGACTTTGATTCCCGTGGAAAAGTTACCCTCCCACACCCAATTGCCTAGTTCGCGATCCTCACATCGGTATTGTTTTTGAACACATTTGTCTCGCTCGGATTGCTCGAAGCACTCGTCCTGAAAATAAAGGTGTTTCCCTCAACTACGTTGAAGTCAGAGCTCGATGAAAACGCGATCGCCTGACGGTACCCGCGAATCAGGTTGCCCCGGATCAAATCACCCTTGGGCCCTGCAGGATCCGTATCCGCCGGGTTGTAACAAATCCCAAGTGGCGCGCTCACGCTCGATGTCGTAACCGTATTATTCTCAATCCGGTTCCCAAACGTGTTCCCGCCGCGTACAAAGATCCCCAGCGCCGTATTCGCAATCTGGTTATTGGCAACTACCGAATTCCACGTCTGCACCATCATGATCCCGGCTTCGGGCGGCGCACCGGCCATCCCCCGAATCATCATATTCTCAATCCGCACATTGCTCGACATCATGGTCACAACACCCATCAGTGCCGCTTCCACATTCCCGTTCTTCACAACCACATTCCGGGCGCCCACCACACGCACACCAGCCCCGGTAGCATTTCCCGCCCCGGTGATCGTCTGTCCATTCAAATCGAGCACAATATTGTTGCCCGAAATCTGAATTCCTGCTCCGGTTGAGGAGCTCACCGTCAAGCCGGTGGTCAACATATACGTGCCGGCCTCGGTCAAAATCGTGGGCCCGGCAATGCCAATCAAACGAACATTCTGCGGCTGTGCCATCAACGAAGCCGCACCCAGACTGAGTACTGCAAGAGTACTTACAAAGTTGTTTCTCATGTCAAATCCTTTATTCTTTTCAATCCGGAAGCGCTTCCTCCCTTTCTGTCGTGACTTCTCAAAAGATCCCCCTCAAAATAGAGAAATGTCGCGCATTCTTTTGCTCCTGTTGTTTGTCAAAGGAATTGCCCACGCGCAATGGTTCGCCGGCGGCACAGCCGGCATTGCCACCGTCACCGGCGACGGCCGCACCATCATCGATTCCACCCGCACCGAGATCGCTCTCTATAAGCCTTCAAATGGCCCCGCCTTCCAACTCTTCGCCGGCCGCTACCTCAACAATTACTTCAGCATCCAGGCCGCCTACGGTTGGAATCGCAACCCCGTCACCTTCACCGGCACCAACGCAACAGATACCTTCGAACAAGAACGCCGCAGCACCCAAAACTCCTTCGGCTTCGATGGAATGATCTACGGCCGCCCGCGCACAAGCATCTGGCGTCCCTACGTC
>CANGVB010000425.1 GCA_947456995.1 Bryobacteraceae bacterium
ATAAGGCGATTGAGTTTCATCTGGGTGGGGGCGGGTATGGGACTTTTTGGGATGAGAAGGCGACAAATCCCGCTTCGACTGGATACAAGTCTGCTGAGGAGCGAAGCCTGGAGGGACAGATCCGGAATGAGAAGGACCCGGCGCGGAGACGGAGTCTTGAGAGTGCTCTGAGGTCTCAGCGGAGTGCCCGAATGCGACGAGATGCGCGGGAGCGGGCGCAGGGGGAAATTGTGAAGGAAGCCAAGGAGCAGCGGATTGCTGCCAAGCGACTAGACGGGGGATCGCGCTTTAACTTGAAGTTTGAGGGGCCACTGGTAGCGGAGGCTGTGACCGAAGAGATGATTCGGAAGGCGCTGGAGAAGTATGTGGAGTTTGAAGCGGGACGCTGAATTCGGTTGCTGCAGTAAGGCAGCGGTGGATTGTGGCTTCGAGGGCTTTGCGGTCGATGGGTTTGGAGAGGTAGTCGGTCATGCCGGCGGCGAGGCAGCGATCTCGTTCACCAGCCATGGCACTGGCGGTGAGGGCGATGATGGGCACTGTCGCATTGGCGTTGTCGAGGGCACGGATTTGCCGGGTGGCTTCGAGGCCGTCGAGGTTTGGCATCTGTAAATCCATCAAGATGATGTCGAAGGAATGGGTTTGGCAGAGATCGAATGCTACCTGTCCGTCCTGTGCGGTGGTGACAGTGCAGGATTGACGCTCGAGAAGTTTTTTGGCAATCGTGAGGTTGACGAGATTGTCTTCAGCGACGAGGACCTTTACGTTGTGCAGACCCGCCTGGGTGGTTGGGGTTTCAACGAGATCCGGGGTGGCTTCGGCGAGTTTGAGCGGGAGCAGGAGGGTGAAGATGCTGCCCAGACCAATTTCACTTTCGAGATGCATGGATCCTCCCATTGCAGTCGCGAGGTCTTTGGCGATGGAGAGGCCGAGGCCAAGACCGCCGTGGAGGCGAGTAGTGGAATCGTCCACCTGAGCAAAGCGTTCAAAGATGGAGTGGAGCTTCTCCGGGGGGATACCGATGCCGGAATCTTTGACCGAAATAAGCAGCTTTTGATCGAAGACGCGGGCGGTGATTGTGATCTTGCCTGCCGGGGTGAACTTGAGGGCGTTCCCGATCAGGTTGAAGAGAATCTGACGGATGCGAGCGGAGTCTCCGAGGAGGAGGGGCGGGAGGTCTGGTGAGATTTCGTTGCAGAGGCTGAGCAGAGAATTTGGAGGTGGGGCGAAGAGTTTTGTTGCTTCTTCTACCAGTTGGCGAGGGCTGAAGGGACGCTCCACGATTTTAAGACGGCCGGCTTCGAGTTGGGTGACGTCGAGGATGTCGTTGAGGATGACCAGAAGGTGAGAGGCGGAAGAGCGGATGGTTTGAATGTACTGGCGGTCCTGACCTTCGGGAATCGTATCGAGGAGAAGTTCACTCATACCGACAACGCCATTGAGGGGAGTGCGGAGTTCGTGGCTCATGTTGGCGACGAATCTGTTTCTCGATTCAGCTGCTGCTGCGGCTTGATCGAGTGCCTGACGATAATCATAGTTCTGAACGCGGAGTGCCTGTTGGGCGCGGCGGCGGGCCAGAATGTTGATGCCCAGTGCGATGAGAAGCAGGGATTGGAGTACGGTGAAGGCACCGGCAAAGATAATCCAGTTGCGGTAGCGGGTAAGGAAAGATTCGTCGAGGTTGATGATGGCGGCATTGCCGGGGACCATGGATTTGTCGATATGCCAGCGCTGTAGCTCGGATGCTTCAATCTGTGGGCCAGAATCGAGACTGCTCAGGACCGGGATCGATTGGGGGGATTCGCCGGAGAGGATTCTGAGAGCAATTGTGGCCAGGCGGCGACCGTGGGATTGGCCCATGTTGGGGGAGCCAGCGAGAATGCCTGATGCTGCGGGGGAAGACAGGGCGATGACAGGGGCACGCGACAGTTGCCCGAGAGTTCGGTAAGTGGAATTGGGCGGGAGGTAAACACCGGATGAATCAGTCTGAAAGCTAGCGATAAAGACGAGGGAATTGGGATCGAGCGAAGCCAGTTTGGTCTGGATCTCTGAGAGGGTGTAGTTGGTGCTGCTCCATTGCTGGAGCCTTGAGCGTTTGTCTACAGGGAGATTGGTGCGAATGAGCTGAGAGAGATGGAGCGAAAGAGGGGAATGGTCTGTCAGGACAATAATGTCCGTAGGGTTTGAGCGGATGGAAAGGCCAAAGGCGAGTAGTTCTTCGCTATTGAAATGTTCGAGGAAGCCGGTGGAATTGGAATTGTGGCAGGAAGGAATCGTGGTTATCCCGCCGAAGACGACGGGGATGCCAGAGAAGAGAGTTGTGTTTTCACACCAAAGCTGGACTGCTTCGTCGTCGACAAGCATCAGGAGATCGTAGTGGGGCTTGGGTTCTCTGGCTGCGAAGCGATTGAGGAATTGGGACTTCCAAAGGGGGTTGCGGCGGGCGTCGAGAAAGTCTACCGAAGTTGTGGATTCGATTGTGCCTTCGCGCAGTGCCCCATGGATTCCCTGATTGACGTCGGCGGTCCAGTTATAGGCTGTCTCATAGGACGAAAGGATAAGGATTGATTTTGGGGCGGCACCCAAGGCTGAAAGGGCAAGAAAGAGAGATAACAATGTTAATGGCCGCATTCAATGTGTGCCCTGTCACAACGATCTTATCGGATCGCAAATCCAATTTCACTTAATACTTTTAAGTCAAAGTAAGTCGAAAATGTGAGCCCTGCGGGGAGGTGGCGATCAGTTCGAGGCGGCCGGAATGGGCTTCGGCGATACGGCGGGCGATGGGGAGGCCTAGGCCTGCACCGCCGGAATTGTCGCTGCCGCGGGTTCGGGAGGTGTCGGGCCGGTAGAAGCGTTCGAAGATTTTCTCGCGGTCGGATTCAGCAATGCCGGTGCCTTGATCGATGATGTCGATCTGGAGGTAATCGTCTTGACTTAAGGCCTGAATTTCGATCGTAGAGTTTGGCGGGGAGTACTTGATGGCATTGTCGAGGAGGATCATGATGGCCTGGCGGATTCGGGTGATGTCGCCAATGTAGAGGAGCTCTGCGAAGGGGCCGACGCGGAACTCAATCTGCTTTTTTGCAGCGAGCAGACGGGCAGCGGCGGCGGATTCAGTGATCACTTCTTCGAGGTAGAAGCGTTCGGGCTGGAGTTGCAGTGCCGCAGCATCAGATGTTGCCAGTAGAAACATATCTTCTACGAGGCGCCCCATGCGCTGGAGTTGGCCGTCAATGACGGTAAGGGCGTCGCGGTATTCGGCTTCAGTGCGCTCGGGTCTTTCGAGGGTGACCTGGGCTGAGGTGCGGGCAACGGAGACTGGGGTGCGGAGTTCGTGCGAAGCGTCGGACATGAAGCGACGCTGGACTTCAAAGGAGGCCTCGAGGCGATCGAGGAGGCGGTTGAAGGATTTGCCGAGGCGGCCGAGTTCGTCTTTGGGGTTGGAGAGCTGGAGGCGTTGGCTCAAGTTGTCGGCAGAAATTGCGTCCGTGGTGGCAGACATGGCAGCCAGTGGGGCGAGGCTTTTGCGTACGAGCCAAAAGCCACCTGTCAGAGCGAGTAGTAGAGGGACGGGCAGGCTGAAGAGGAAGGCTTGCTGGAGGGCGAGAATTTCTGAGTCGGTCTGGCGCTCTGAGCCAGCGCCGAGCAGTGTGTAGTCGATGCCCGCTACTTTGGTCTGAAGGCGCATATAGCGGTAGCCGTTTTCAGACCAGACTGTGTTGTTGGTATGGCTGTGATTGAGGAGGTCTGTGGTGGGGCGTTCTGGTTTTGTGCCAACGGTTTGGCTGCCTTTAGTGACGGCGAGTTGGAGGTCTGGGAAGGTAAGTGGGTGGATGGTGCGGAGGACAAAGCGGAAGGATTCTTCGCCGTCACGGACGCCACCGTGTTCTTCGATCTCGTGGTCGAGTGAGGAGCCGATGACGCGGAGGGCGGTTTCAAGGCGGTTGTCGAGGCGATCGTAATGGTTGCGGGTGAGTTGTTGGTAGACGAACCAGGAAGCTGCTCCGAGGGTGGCTGTAAGCACGGCAGCGTAGTAGAGCGTTAGGCGGACGCGGAGGGAGCTAGTCATCGGTGGCGAGTACTCCGAGAACGTAGCCTTCGCCCCGGCGGGTGTGGAGGAGTTTGCTGTCGCCAGGGAGATCGATTTTTTTCCGCAAGCGCTGGATGTAGACCTCGATGAGGTTAGAGAAGGGGTCGTAGGTTTCGTCCCAGACGTGTTCTGAGATTTCAGCGCGACCGATAACGGTGCCCTGCTGCCGGGCGAGGAATTCGAGGAGAGCGTATTCTTTGGCGGTAAGTGGGATGAGGCGATCGCGGCGGCGTACTTCGCGCTTGCGGGTGTCGAGCTGGAGGTCTGCTACCTG
>CANGVB010000426.1 GCA_947456995.1 Bryobacteraceae bacterium
ATATTGCCAACGATCCATCGACCGTGGAAGTCCCAGTCAAAACGCCACGCAAGAAAACCATGTCCGAAGCGGCCCTGGCCGCCAACCGCACCAATGCCAAAAAGTGCACCGGCCCAAAAACCCGCGAAGGCAAATTCAAATCCAGCCTCAATGCCCTCAAGCACGGTGCCTACAGCCACAACTTCATCCTCAAAACCGAAGATGCCGGCACCTTCGAAAACTTCTCCAAATCCTTCATCGATGAATTCCAGCCCGAAACCCCGTCCGAGCTCGAACTCCTCAAACAACTCATCTCCGTCGCATGGCGCCGCAACCGCATCGCCGAACTCATCCAGCTCCGCATCAACCAGGCCATTGACACCGTCATTGCCAACTCAGAGCCCACCCCGGCCGCTGAAATCACCCAGCAGGCCTACGACAGGCTTGAACTCACCAAGCCCTCCTTCGCCCGCCAGGAAGCCCACGAGCTCCGCCTCGCCAACCTCTTCCAGCGAACCCTCTGCCGCCTCAACTCGATCCGCGACAAAAAACTCAGGAACGAAACCAAATTCATCCGCGACCGCTTAGCCTTCGCTGCCTAACACAGCGTCCAACAACCACTCTCAACCCCGCCCGGGACAGTCCAGAACAACGCCGGGCCAGTTCTTTGACAATTTGCCGATTCGAAACGATGGAGGAGCCCAAAGTGTGTCCGGCGGCAGAAATTCAATCCACTCGCCGCCGGATCCACTCGCCAATACAAAAGCGTATTCCTGTTTGAAGCCATCCGATTTTCATTGACTCCGACACAAAGTGGATCTACTCTTGATCCTGTGAGCCTATTAGAGAGCTCCAACATGCAGAATCCCACCAAACCAATCTAGAGCGCCGCTCTAGCTTTTCTTTCAAAACCCCAACACTTACAACTTGTATCTCTTGAAAGGAGACCCATCCCATGTGGATGTTCTTAGCCTTTGCCGCAGGCCTGTGCCTGTTCGCAGCAACGGTCGTTTATCTGTTGTCTTTCCATCGTATTGGCCCCAGTGAAGTGGGGCTTGTCACCAAGCGTTTTTCACGTCGCAAACTGAGCGACGACAATCTGATCGCCTTGAATGGCGAAGCCGGCTATCAGGCAGAACTGCTGATGCCCGGCCTGCGTTTTCGCCTCTGGCCACTCTACGGGGTTGAGAAATTCCCGTGGGTGCAGATCCCGGCTGGACAAATTGGCGTCGTCATGGCGCAGGTGGGCAACCCTCTGCCAGTGGGTGCCAAAAGCGCTATCTACAAGCCGCAGTTTGGCCAGTTTGCTGACCTTGAGTTGTTCATTCGAGAAGGCGGCCAGAAGGGTGTGCAGCGTCCTGTATTGCCTCCAGGCACGACGCTGCCCATGCACCCTGTCGCCTTTATGGTGATCACACGAGACCGCACCTTTGGCCTCCCCGTCAATCCGGAACTGAGCGCTGCCTCTGGCCCGATTACCCCAGCCAGCTTCAATCTGCGCGATACGGATTTTGAAGTGATTCAGATTCGCCGTGGCAACGATGCCCGCGATGTTGTTGGCATTGTCAACACCCTGGAAGGCAGCCCGCTGCCTAGTGGCGACATCTCAAGCCGGTTGAATGGCTTTGAGGACATCATCGAAATGGAGCAATCCACGTCGACTGATCAGGACATCATCGAATTGCTCTTTGGTGCCAAGAATGACCTTCACAACAACTATCAGGACTTTCAGGCTTTTCTCGATCATGGCGGCAGGATCGGCCTGCAGCATGACCCGCTGCTCTATGGTGCCTACACGATCAACCCATTCCTGGTGCGTGTGGAACTGGTGCCGATGCTTGTGATTGAGCAGGGCCAGGTGGCCGTAATCAAGAGCTATGTCGGCTTGCCTCCGCGCGATACCTCAGGTGCTGAATTCAAGTTCGGTACCCTGGTTCGCCCAGGCCACCGCGGCATCTGGCAGGAGCCTTTGCGCACCGGAAAATACCCGATCAACCCTTATTGCTACAAGGCAGAGATCGTGCCGACTGCGATTCTTACTCTGAACTGGGCCGAGCGCATTTCTTCTGCCCATCATCTGGACGCCAAGCTCGAAACCATCACGGCCAAGAGCGCCGAGGGCTTTATATTCCGTATCGATTTGCAGGTGCAGATCCATGTGCCGGATACCCGCGCTCCGCGTGTGATTTCAACAGTAGGCACGATCAACAACCTGGTCGACGAAGTGCTGCAGGCCGCGGTGGGCAACCACTTTCGCGACACGCTGCAATCGATGCCGGCCATCAGCTTTATCGAGAAGCGGCAGGAGGTACAGCGTGCGGCCTTTGAGCGCATTGCTGAACTGCTTTCGATCTACTTCGTTGAGACCAAGGGTGTCTACATCCAGGACGTGCTCTTCCCCGTAGACCTTGTAAAGGTGTTGACCGAGCGCGAGATCGCAAAGCAGGAGATTGCTACCTTCGAGCAGCAGCGTCAGGCGCAAGATCAACGTATTCGTATGGAGCAGGCCCGCGGTACCGCCGATATGCAGGCGGAGCTTGCCAAGTCCGCCGTGGGTGTCAACATCAAGACCAACCAGGCCAGTGCCCGACGAGCCGAAGCAGAAGGCGAAAGCTACTACATCGAGCAAACGGGTAAGGCCAAGGGCGCTGAAGTGCGCTCGGTGGGTCTGGCCAAGGCAGAGGCTTATGACGCACAGGTGAAGAGCTTTGGCGCCAACGCTACTGCCTTCGTCAACGCGATCGATGCTCTGTCTAAGAGTGGCAACCGCTTCGTACCGGAGATTCTCGTCTCAGGCAGTGGAGGCGGGGCCTTTGATGGCCTGGCCGCTACGCTGATGAAGTATCTAGGCGAGCGCAAGGCTTCTTAAGCCGGCACTTACTTCTTGTCCTTGAGCTCCAGCTTGGGGTAGTAGTCGCCCTGAGAGTTTTGGAATTTCTCCATCCACTTCTTGCCTGCATCAGTCGAGAAGCTCCAGTCCTGCCGATGGTAATTCCAGCTCTCAGGGTTCAACGTTTGTGCCCGTTGCCACCATTTTGCGGCCAGCTCGTTTTGGCCTTTGTCATGGAGCGCAACGGCTAGCTTGAAAGCTGCGTCAGCTTCTTTTTCCTGAGGGCTGCGTTCTTTGACTCGTCGCTTGTATTCGTCGTCGCTGAGAACGAATTCGCTCTTGTCGCCTTTGGCCACCCAGTCGCGTAAGGCTGCGACATAATCGTCTCCCTGGGTGGTGATGGACTTGCCGCCGATCTTCAGTTCTTGCGTCTTGGGGGCGGCGGTTTCAGGTGGGCGCACCACACGGCCCTGCTCATCGATCCAAACTCCAGCCGGTACGTTTACCAATTGATAGGCCGAGCTTACGGCGTGGCCTGTGTCGATTAGCGTTGTGTAGCTTGCCTTGGCTGCGTCATACCATTTGCCGGCTGCGGCTTCACCGCCGGTATCCTGTGCGGCTGCAATAATCTCAAATCCCTGGCCCTTAAGTTCCGTATAGATCTTCTGCCAAACTGGCAGATCAAGACGGCATCCTCACCAGGAGGCCCAGGTGAGCAGCAGCACCTTGCGTCCGCGAAAATCCTTGAGCTGAACCATTGCGCCCTTGCGATCCCGCATCGCAAAATCAGGGGCTACGCGTGATTCGAGAAATCCCGTACGCAAGACTGGCATCTCGCCGAAGCTCCAAAGCTCGCCCTCGCTGACCACGGCTTGCTTGACCTTGCGGGCGAAGCCACTCAGGTTGAACCAGTTTTTGCTCTTGAGGTCTTTGCTGAGGGGGATGCAGATATCGCCGCGGCAGGCACCCTGCGGTTTGACTTCAAACTGGTTGATCCTGGGGAGGTCTTTGGCCTCGATCCAGAGATCGCCCTTATCTACGCGACTGTTTGAGAGTGCGGTTGCCCGGTCTTCATAGAGCACCTTTGCGGTGCTGACAGGAGCAGCCCAAAGGGCAGTGCCACCCAAGAGCAAAAGACGTCGATTCAGCATGCCCAATTGTAGCGGGCTAGCTGGAACTCTTTTGAGTCTTGGATGCCATCACGGCCAATTCATCACAGCGATTGTTGTCAGGATGATCGGCGTGACCCTTTACCCACTTCCAGGTAGCATCATGACGGGCCACTTGAGCATCAAGTTCTTCCCACAAGTCCTGGTTCTTTACCGGCTTCTTGTCTTTCGTCTTCCAGTTGTTGCGCTTCCAGCCGTGAATCCACTCGGTGATCCCTTTGCGTACGTACTCGGAGTCGGTTGTGATTTCAACCTGACAACGCTCTTTGAGGAGCTTGAGGCCTTCAACGGCCGCGCGCAACTCCATCCGATTATTTGTTGTTGGGGACTCGGCTCCGTAGAGCTCTTTTTTGTGTGCCCCG
>CANGVB010000427.1 GCA_947456995.1 Bryobacteraceae bacterium
TCCTCTACGGTACAAACATCGGGCCCGCCAACCTCGTCTCGAGCAACGCAGCGGCGAATACCAGAGTCCTCTTCGACGGCATCCCAGCCCCCGTCCTCTACGCCTCGGCAACGCAGACATCCGTAGTCGTGCCCTTCTCGCTTGTCGGTAAATCCACAACGAGCATCGTCGTCGAATACCTCGGCGCATCCGGCGCAGCTCTGCAAGTCCCGGTCCGCACAGCCAAGCCAGCCATCTTCACCAGCAACTCTAGTGGCACCGGCCCCGCAGCCATCCTCAACCAGGATGCAACCGTCAACACGGCACTCAACCCGGCCGCCAAACTCAGCATCGTCAGCATCTACGCCACAGGCCTTGGCCAAACCAATCCCGCCTCGCAAGACGGCGTGATCGTGATGACACCCAGCCAGTTCAGCACACCGGTAACGGTTGCGATCAACGGGCAGAACGCTCAGGTTCTCTACGCAGGCGGTGCCCCGGGCCAGATCCCAGGCCTCGCCCAGATCAACATCATGCTCCCGGCCGGCACCGTCTCCGGCCCCAACGCAATCCAGATCACCAGCGGCAGCACCACCACCACCAGCGGCACTGTCACAGTCTTCGTAAACTAAGCAGCCGAACTCATCAATCGAGCAGCAGCTTCCTACCCAGTCGCTGCTGCTCGATTTCCATTTTCTTCCCCACCACCGGCACCGGATTCACCCTCACCACAAACCCCGGCATCACCTCGCGCTTCCACTCCTTCGTCACCCCCTCAATCAACAAATCATGCGGCGCACGCGATCCCTCTGCTTGCACAAACACCGCCACTCCCAACTCCTCCATCCGTACCTTGGCTTCCGCCTCATCCTTCACCAGCAACCGATACCGCTCCCCATTCCAGCCGCTCGTCGACAACACACGAGAAGCCCGAAATATAACCCGCTTCGGCTTCGGTTCCCGTTCCGCAATCGCAGCCACAATCGCCCCTTCCTCCACCCCAGAACCTGAAACCAGAATCGCTCCAAGATCCGGAATCCCTTGCGCCCAACTCCGAAACCGCTCCGGCGCAAACCCAACCGTCCCGGGCGTCAACCACCAACTCAAACCCAAACAACATCCCACCACCAACTCCGGCCTCTTGAACCTGCCCCAAACCCCGCTAGCCAACACGGCCGCCCCGGCAATCGCCGGCAACATATGCCGCCCTTCACGAAAAGCCCCAATCCAAAACGGCGCAACGGCATAAGTTCCTACCAGCCCAGCGAGGGTGGCCACATAAGGGTCCCGCTTAGGCAGCAACACAAACCCGATCAATGCCGAAACCAGCACCACCGGTCCATACTCAAGTCCTGGCATCCATGCTCCACTCTCCACGGCCCTCCCAATAGATCCCTCATTCGGGCTCGCAAATCGTGTCGAAAACACATACCAGGGCAAAGCCAGCAAAATCACCGGCAATGCCGATAACCAGAAATCAAGCCTCCGCAAAACGTCAAATCGCCGCGCAATCAACACACTGAATAAAGGCAACAACGCCAGCGGGCTCGCACTGCCCTTGGTCAATAAAGCAAAGGCCGCAAGCACCCCAAACAGTTGCCCCGCAACCAAACCCGGCCCCTCAAGATAGCGTGCAAAAGCAATAGCCGCAGCAACCACCAGCACCGCCGTCAAATGTTCAGCCATCACCCAGGACAACGACTGCCGATAGGGCAAAGTCAGAATCAGCAACATCGCAGCACCCAGCGCTCCAACCCAGGAAGCATAGCGCCGGGCCAGAACATAAACCCCAAGCGCCAAACCATATCCCAGCAACAACTGCAACAGCAGTGCAGCCGTCTTGCTTACCCCAAACAACACAAACCACAACCCCTCCACCAGATAAAACAGCGGCGGCCAATGCCCAATCCCCACCTTCGGATAGTGCAGATAATACTGCTCTGCAAAGTGCATCGGTCGCAACGTCGGGGCCTTCAAATATTCCGCCGCCATCACCCCAGTCACGTAATGGCTAGGCTCATCAGGAAACCCACTGAAATCCGCCTGGTAAGTCCCACTCCAAACTTGCGCTCCTGCTACAACCACTCCCAACACCAGGGCAGCAACCCCAACCTGCGGATCCCATTTCTTCCATACCCGCAACACACCCCCAAATAACCCCAACGCACTGGCCAGATAATGCACCACCTGCAGCGGGAATGTTGCCACTGCAAACATCACTCCGCGCAATCGCGCGAGATACCCGAAGAAGCCCAGATTCAAACCAGCCAGCAAAAATCCACACACAAGCACCGGTACCCACAAGCCAAACAGTAAGCTCAACACCAGCACCAGAGCCAGCGGCACACTCAATTTTTGCGACACTCCAAAATTCAGATCCGCCGGTAAGCCGCCCTCTCGTGTCAACAACATCTCCGTCCACGGAATCGCCCGCTGAAAAAGATCCGTCTTAAAGAACGAGCGTAGCGTCCAACACTTCGCATGAGTGCACTGAATCTCCCGCCGCAACTCAATCCGGTGCCCCGCGCCCGTCAACCGCAACCCAAGCTCCACATCCTCGATACTCGGCCGGCCAAAAGCGGCATCAAACCCGCCAGCCCTTAGAAATACCTCCCGCCGCACCGCACCACAGCCCGCCCAAAACGTCTTCGCCTCGCGCCTCGAATTCTGGTGCACATAGTGGTGCAACAAATTCCGGTAATCGCTTACCAGCGTCCCGGCCGAAGGCCTCGAATCATAGCTCCCAAACACCCCATCCAGCCCCGGATCAGCCTCAAAGGCAGCCCGAATCTGTCCCAGCGTCTCTGGATGCAAATTCACATCGGCATCTACAAAAAACAGAATCTCACCGGCCGCCTCTTGTGCTCCCCGGTTCCGGGCTGCCCCAGGCCCAGCCTGCGCCTGCCGCACCAACTTCACCCCAGCCCCAAGCACCACCGCCTCAATCCGTCCAGCCTGAGCTTCGGGCGTCCCATCATCCACCACGATCACTTCGAAAGGCTCAAGGGTCGACAATCGGATCGCCTCAAGCGCCCCCTCAAGCAAATCCACCCCGCCATGGACGGGCATCACAATCGAAATTTTCAAACTAGTTTCCACAAGGCTGACCTAGGAGCTCTTCTCTCGGATTGCCCGCAGCCGCACCAGGCTCTCAATCATCGCCCGCCCATTGGGATAAGCCGCTTTCCACTCACTCGCTTTATCTCCCCGCGACTTCCCATCCGCCCCAATCAACTCGTGCCAGTCCCCATTCTTCCAATCGATCTGCTGCTTGTCACAAAAGCTCCAGGTTTTGCGAAAGACCTCGAAAAATTCCGTATTATTTGTCATCTGATACATCGTCAGTGCGCAAACGAGCGACTCTGCCTGCACCCACCAATACCTGCTTCGGTCTGAAGCCATCTCATGCAATGGGCCCGCATGAAAGAATCCGCCTTGCCCCTCATCAAACCCATACTTTCGGCAATAGGCAAAGTTTGCTCTGAATTGATCCACATAAGGGCTCGTTGAAAATCCAGCAGCCCGGTTTGCCTCGGCAATCAGCCAGATGCGCTGAAAGTCAAGCCCGTAGCTCACAGTTGAAAACGCCCCCTCAAGCCGTGGCGACCAGTCGCGGTCGTACTTGTCCGTGCAAGCCGCTGCAGACTGCCGCACCACCGCACTCGATTGAATCGCGATGAGCTCAATCAAACGGTCACGGACAACCCCGTTGCGCGAGGCCTGATAAAGAGTGGTCATCGCCTCCAGAAGATGCAAATGCGTATTCATCAACTTCATCCCTGGTGCTGAGCCACTCACATAGATGGGCTCATTCACGGGTGGCGTCGCCCAGTCCTGCAGAAAGTATTCGACATAGCCACCATGCACCGGGTCGTGTGCTCTCTTTTCCAAAACCTCAAAGAATTTCAGCGCAAATTCCAGCACGTCCTTGCGTCGCGAAGCCATCGCATACTCGGCGATCGCATACAAAGCAAAACTCTGCGCATACAAATGCTTATTCGTTTTGGTTTGCTTGCCCAGTGCATCCACTTCCCAATAGAAGCCCCCGTTGCGGGAATCCCACATCTTCTCCCGCAGAAAGCGGTATCCATGCTCAGCCGCCTCTAACATCACTTTCGGCTCATGCCCATAGCGCGCCATCCGAGCAAAGAACCACAGCATTTGCGCCTGCGTCACAAGCACCCTCGCGGCCGCACCCTTCGGCTTCCCTGCAAGGTCATGGTTCAACAAGTACCCGCCCGCCGGGTCTATGGTCTTCGGATACCAGAAACCAAGAACGTTCTCAAGCAGCGTCTTCTCGAATTTCTGAATGTAGAGGTCCAGTTCCCCGCGCGTGGGCAAAAAAGGCGCTGCAGCCGCA
>CANGVB010000428.1 GCA_947456995.1 Bryobacteraceae bacterium
GGTTGTCGGGGCGTCGCGTGTTGATTGTTGCTGTTGTCTGCGCGATTCCGGGTACTACCACTGCTCGATTGAAGTACTGCATGTATAGCAGCTTCCATGTACGGCTACCAACGTAAGCCGCTTCCACCCTGCCCCATTTGGCAGGCGTTGGCAGTTGCCATGTTGCGCTGTACTGGTGCGCGTAGGGTGTTTTCAAATCTCGCGGATAGAAAAAGACGATAGCCCGCGCGTTGGGGTTGATGATCGTCCCGGCCAGCAGATCCAGCAGCGGCGGCGCCTGATTTTCAATCTTCTGGAATGCCGGAGGATTCCAGCGAAGCTGTTGCAGCGTGGCCGGGAAAACATCGCCAAACTGCGTTGAATAGGAGGCTCGAAAAATCCCCAGGCTCTTGGGTAGCCGTAGCGCAAGTCCCAGGTTGGGCCCATAGTTGTTGCAATCGCAATCAAACGGGATCTCCGTCAGCCGGTTCACTTCCTGGATCGGTCGCTGCGGCTGGAAGCGCAGCCCCGCACTGATCGTCAGGCTTTTTGAGGCCCTCCACACATCTTGTACAAACCAGTTCATGTCATTGCGCCGAAAGCCCCGCGACAACTCGCCTTCGCCAAACGAATAGCGATTCACTACACCAAGGCGGAAGTTCGTGATCGCATCACGGCCAAAGTCATTTCGAAAGTAAATATTGCCCCGATTGGAGGATGCCTCACGCCCGTTAAATTGCAGTCTGGCGAATTCACCCCCGGCAGACAAAGTGTGTTGAGAAAGTTGATGCTGCACCCGAGTCCCAATCTGAAAGCGATTCTGCACGCGATCTACCGGAATCGATGAGCCAGGGCCCAGTTTGTCGAAGGCCGTACCGATCTGTACCTGTGGCCCCACTGCATTTGGCTCTGGCACCAGCAGTGTCCGGTTGCGCTGAAATCCTCCAGTGACATCCAGATTCGTGCGGGCACTTTTGACGTAGGTCCACGTAAGCCTTGCATCGTGTGACTTCGTTGTAGTGTCCGGGTTCTGTCCGGCCACAAGTTGAAACGCGTCTACCTTCTGATTGGTCCAGTTATGTCTCGCTGAAAAACGATGCTTACCGAGAACCTGGTCTAGTCGCGCACTCGACGTAGTGGTGCCAATACTCTGAGGCGCATTCGTATTGAGTGCTCGTGTCTCGATATCGGGTCGATTCGGTGCCTGGTTCGGATAGGCTTGAAAAAAACGATTGATGACTGCGCAGATCCTCGGGTCTGCCGACAGGCAGCTTCTCTCTTCTGCTCGTGGCACAAGGATGTTGCCATTCACGAAGCCGCTTTTTGTGTCGTATGCCCCGTCGACACTGAGAAAGGCGTTCCGCCAGAGAGGTACCGTTAAGCGAGCCCCAAACGTGTTCTCCCGCGCAGGCAGGACACTTCCTACCTGGAAGAAACTCCTTGCCGCCAGGGCGGAATTTGCGTGTGTCCAATTCAGGTTGCCGTGCAGATCTCTGCGAGTTCTAACGGCTCCCAAATGCATTGCATTCGTTGGCGATAAACCAAACTCCGCTCCAAAAAATCTCGATGCGGCCGTGAACTCAGTGATGGCCGTAGCCGTCATTCCCATCCGCACGCTCGACTCTTTTTGCGCGTTGTTATCGAGAGCCGTAATGAAGACATTCTCGTTGCGCCGGGCCTCTCCCGCCTGCGTGTTTACCTTCCCCAGCAAGTTAGCAGGAGTTGAAGTCTCCGCTTGAGGCTTGGGCTCTGTGGGCTTTTGCGCAAACAATTCGAGCGCCAGAATAACGCCAGGTATCAGCCCTCGCGTTACCCTCCAAAATGTCGCACTTGAAATCAAGTTGAAATTATCGCAGATAAGCTTCAACGGGCTCAGCCACCGGGCCTGCCCCCCGAGTCAGTTTCTGAAAGACAGCCTTGTGCGCCTCAAACGCCATAGACCAGAAACGCAGCGGCGTAAAGCCGGCCGCCTCGAAGAGCCGCTTGTGCATGGAATAGACCAGTGCCGCCGCCAGACTCAGTACCACCCACTGAAATGCGATCGTTCCAAGTCGCCCCAGATCACCTCGGCCTGCCGCACAAAGCCCCAGGTTCTCAGCCTGAAATTCCAGATGTTGCGCCTCATCGCTCAGAATGCGCTTCGCGATCCGCCGCAGACATTCTGATTTGGTCGCATCATGAATTGCAGTGTAGTAGGGAATGGCGATGAACTCGGCTGTCACCAGCACCGTCAGCATCAACTCAAAGCCAGCCAGGTTGCGTATCCGTCGAAACAGATGATCCACCCAGTGATGTTGAAGCCGGGGAATCGATTCGCGATCCAGAAACAGCCCCAGCACGGCCGCGTGGCGCTGCTCCTCGCCAACAAATCGCTGCATCGCCTCGGGAAGGGAATCAACGTTGTGCCGTTTGCTGAACTCGTTGGCCCGCCTAAGCAACCCCAAACCATCTGAGCCTTCACCAAGCTGAAATTGCTGCAGTGATGCCCCAATCAACTCGCGTTCCTGCGCGCTCAGCGTCGCCGGCCCGGCAGGGCAAAGATCTGCAACAGACCAGTTGTTGTGCCGGAAATAATGATTCCATGAAGAGTACTTTGTCATGCAAAGTATATTGCCGCAAATCTAACGCAATGTCAATCGGTCGATTTTGTGAAGCCTAGTCGTTCTTCCAGATCTGGAAGAGATTCGAATAGTCGTCCGTCCAGGTTCTCAGCTCGGGCCTGGCCGCAACCTTCTCGCCGGCGCTGGTCACCAGAGGCATGTTGGCAATAGCGGCTTCTGGCCGGTAAACCAGCACCCAATCAGAAGAAAACACCTGCGCTTCATCGATCTCTTCGTTGGTGACCTCGAGTGTCTTCAAGCCAAGACTGGTAGCGATTCGTTCCACCACCGGGCCAAGCCGCAAGTGCTTGTTGGAGACATGCACCGCAAGCACACCATTCGGGCCCTTCAAGTGACGGAAGTAAAGCTGGAAGGCTTCCTTGGTAAGCAAATGCACAGGAATCGAGTCGCCCGAAAATGCATCTACGGCCAACACATCGAAGTTCTGGATTGGGTCTCGCTCAAGCGAAACCCGCGCATCGCCAAGAACAATATCGCAAGTCCCCCGGCAGCCGCTAAGAAAGCGGAAGTTGGAGCGGGCAATATCCAGCACCAGAGGATTGATCTCGTAGATGCGGTAATAGTCGCCCTTGCGCGCGTAGGAGCTAAGCGTGCCCGTCCCGAGGCCGATCAATCCAACGCGATGGTTCATCTGCCAAGTATTGGCAATCGCGAGGCCAACTCCAGAATTGGGCCCGTAGTAGGTAGTAGGCAACTGCGCCCGCTCGTCACTCAGAAACTGCAACCCGTGGTTGATCGTTCCATGAATCAGCGTGCGCGTCCACGTCTCTTTATCAGTGCCTGACGTGGAATCCTGCACCCGCAAGGATCCATAGAAATTACGAACCATCAATCGGCTGCCGTCACTTACCGCTCGAATCTCGGTATAGGCCAGCACTACGGTTCCCACAGCGGCGGCTGTCCACAGGATGTCTGTCGACCAATGGTCGCGGTAGAGCATCATCAACGCCGCAAACGCAAAAAGCGCTAGTGCAATGTAGAGCTCAAAATAACCGGGCAGAAGCATTGGCGCAGCGATCGAGATCAGAAATCCGCCAATGGCCCCACCAACAGACATCATCAGGAAGAACATCGTCAGGTAGCGGGGATGAGGCTTGCGTGCCGCAAGCTCTCCGTGGCAAAAAGTACAGAACACCAACAAAGAGAATGCAGCCGCTGCCAGTTGATAGTGCAACCGTGTGTCGGAGTCGGTCAGATAGATGCCGTAGAGAAGGCCGCCCAGGATGATCGGGGTAGCGATCCGGAAAACCATCGGTCGATAAATGCGGTCCGAATCGAAAACCAGAATAAAGCTCAGCAGGTACATCGAAAGCGGCACAACCCACAAAAACGGTATCGATGCCACGTTCTGCACAAGGTGGCTGGTGAAGGCAAGAAAGAGCATCGTCGGCAGAGAAGCCAACGTGATCCAGAGCAGGTAATCCTTCTTGGTTGGTGGCGCAGGCAGCTCTGCAGGCTCTTCTGCCTGAGCTACTTCTGCAGGCATCGCCTCAGACGCACGCCACGCCGTATAGGCGCAAAAAAGCCCAAATGCCGCAAAGGCTGCATGCCAGGTATAAGCTTGATAGCCCGCCGGCAGATTGGGCTCAATCGCAATCGGATATGCCAGCAATGCAAGCAGGCTCGCAAGATTGGAGAGTGCAAAGAGTCGATACGGTGGCGCCGCATTGTGCACACGGGAATACCACGCCTGCAGCAGCGGGCTCGTCGAAGACAACAGGAAGTACGGCAGCCCGA
>CANGVB010000429.1 GCA_947456995.1 Bryobacteraceae bacterium
ACACGGGCAAGGAAGTCACCTGGGATAAAGTCAGCAAAGGTTAAGGCTTCGAAGCCTTAATCTCTTCAACAATGATTTTGGTGAACGCCTCTACGAAGGGGCGTCCACCATTTCTTAGATTTTCTACAGTCATGTAGTCCAGCTCAATGTCTGGCCTCACGCCCACGTTTTCGATGAACGGCGACTTCGGAAATCCCGGATAGCTGCGTTCCTCAAGACGAATCATCATAGATTCGGTCAACCCCGTTTCCAGTTCAGCCCAGGGCCCTGCCACTGTCGAGATGACACTCCCACCAGCTCCATTCGTACGCATCCCAACAAGCTTGCCGCGCTTATTGTCCTGCAGCATCGCCGGAAAAAGATCGGCTCCAGAAGTTGAGAAGTCGTCAATAAGCGTGATCACCGGCTTCTGGTATGCGAATCCCTGGCTCCTCAGCGGCAGATCCAGACCACACAACGGAATCGATCCCGTCATGCCACGCCCATTGTTGAAAGCTCCCAACAACAGATCCCGCTGAAACTTCAAGGTGTCGATGATGTACTGCGGGTCCTCAAAAAACTCAGACTCCACCAGTGCCGCATCGTAATCCACAATCCAGGACAGAGTGGGCCGAATCGAAAAACCAATCTGTGTAAACTCTCTGGGCACAATCATACTCACCGCATTCACGGCACTGCAAACAAATCCCCCAGGGTTTCGCATCACATCAAGAACCAAACCATCCGTATTGTTATTGAAATAGATGATCTCTCCAGCCAACTGGTTCAATTGAGCATTGCTTGAAAAGCTGAAATCACGAATTCTTAAATATCCAATGCGTTGCCCCTCCGACATAAAAGTACCGCTGTAGAAAATGTCGTTTGCACCCCGTCCCAGACGCGTCACAAACCCGGCCGGCAGTGTCCAGACTGGAGTGCGGCTGCCAAATCCCCTCAAGCCCTCGAGCGGCATCTTCGATCCGTCTTCAAGCTCCACCAGTCGACGAGCCGGACGCACCCGGCGCGAAGCCACTTTCGACTGTCGCGACGTAAAAAACAATTGATGCCATGCGGGACGGTCAGTGCCATCCTCCTCCAACGATTCCTCAATAGTCCCCACCTGCAGCCCGCTCGAAAGTGCCGTTGTGTTCGCAGCGGTTCCCAGATTCCTCACTTCGTATCCGGTCTTCTCCCACTTGATTTTGTAGGTCTCAAGCTCTCCACTCTGCCGTCGAATAACAACCGTACTTTCGGCTGGAAGATCTACCGCAAATGGATGATCCGCCTGGAATCGCAACGTGATGTTCTGAATTGCCCATCGCTGGATGGCCCGCGGATTTCCCCACCCCACCAGCTTCTCCAGTTCTTTCGCCACTTCGATCGCCGGCTTGCCGTCAAGACTCACAAACTCATCACCAGCAACAAATGGGTAATCCCGCACCGGCAAAATGAAACGGTCTACCAGGTCGATCATTACCTTGCCGTCATAAAGATCACAGTAAAATCCAAGATCGGCAAGGAAATTCGACCGCATCCTCACACCCGTGTGCGTATCCTTCAAACTCGCGCCATACTCAATCAGAATCTGAGCATGCTCCAGGTCGCTTTTGGCCGCTCGTACCCGCCTCAGCCAGCCATCTGTCTCAAACGGGTTCACCCCCAGGCCAAGAATCTTCCAGTTGGCTGGGCCGTAACTTTTGGCGTAAAGCCCGGCCAGGGACTGAAAGTCCTGCACCCGCTGCGCCTCAGTAAGAGCACCGAAAAGACTGGTGCTCGAAAGCAGCAGCGTAAGGATTGCAATTTTTAGCTTCAAAACACACACTCCGTTGAAGGACAATAGTGAAATCGACCACCTAGGAACCCCAAGCTTGCCTCAAGTCATCCTCGAAACAAATCTCCCTGGAATCCCGCTCCACGCCCGCGGCAAGGTCCGCGACGTATACGTCGTAGACGCGAACACATTGCTCTTTGTTGCAACAGATCGCATCTCCGCGTTCGACTACATTCTCGCATCCGGCATTCCAGACAAAGGCCGTGTCCTCACACAGCTCTCCCTCTTCTGGTTTGACTTCCTCTCAGACCTCACCCCCAACCACCTCATCACTGCCGACATCCGCGAGTATCCAGCCAATCTGCGCGTCTTCGCAGACCAGCTCGAAGGCCGCTCCATGCTCGTGCATCGCGCACGCATGGTCGACGTCGAATGCGTCGCCCGTGGCTACCTCTGCGGCTCCGGCTGGAAAGACTATCGCGCCACCGGTGCCGTCTGTGGCATTGCCCTCCCCGCAGGTCTCGAAGACGGCAGCATCCTTCCCGAGCCCATCTTTACCCCCGCCACCAAAGCGCAATCCGGCCATGACGAAAACATCAGCTTCGATACCGTCGTCTCCCAGATTGGCCTCGACCTCGCAAACGAACTCCGCCGCCGCACCCTCGCCATTTACGCCAAAGCCTCAGCCTACGCAGCCACCAAAGGCATCCTCCTCGCCGACACCAAATTCGAATTCGGCTTCCTCGGCGACACCCTCGTACTGGGCGACGAAGTCCTCACCCCAGACTCCTCCCGCTTCTGGCCCCGCGACACCTGGGCCCCAGGCGGCGCTCAACTCTCTTACGACAAACAATACGTCCGCAACTACCTCGAACAAATCGGCTGGAACAAACAACCCCCAGCCCCAGGCCTCCCCGATGAAGTGGCCGCCGAAACCTCAAACAAATACAAGGAAGCATACCGGCTGCTCACCGGCAATCCACTACCCTAACCATGAACTGGCTTGATTTTGTCCTCGCAGCAATCCTCGGCATCTCCGTCGGCACTGGCATCTGGAAAGGCTTCTTCCGCCTCTCAATCGGCCTTGCCGCCACAATCCTTTCCATCCTCCTGGCAAGCTGGTTCTACGGCCTGGCTGCATCCTTCTTTACCCCTTACCTCAAAGAAGAATCCCTCGCCAACTTCCTCGGCTTCCTCAGCATCCTGCTTATAGTCCAGCTCACCGGCGTACTCCTGGCAAAAGTGCTTTCGATGTCCTTCAAAAAAGCGGGCCTCGGCTGGCTAGACCGTCTCCTCGGCGGCGTCTTCGGTCTCGTTCGCGCCGTCCTCATCTCCAGCGTCTTCGTCATGATCCTCACTGCGTTTTCCTGGAATCCCCCACCCGCCTCCGTTGCCCAATCCACCATCGCGCCCTACGTCATGGAAGGCGCCCAAATCCTCGTTTATCTCTGCCCCCACGAAATTCGCGACGGCTTCCACTCAAACTACGAGAAACTAAGAAAGCAGTGGAAGAAAACCGTTCAGGACACAATCGAGAAGGCGCCCCAAGTCTTCAAACAGTAAAGCCGTTCCCGGCCCCCAAACTCCTCATCTTTGATCTCGATGGCACACTCATCGATTCCAAACAGGATCTGATCTCAAGCGTCAACGCAACTCGCGCTTACATGCAGTTGCCAGCCCTCCCCGGCGATCTGGTAGCCAGCTACGTCGGCAACGGCGCTCCCGTACTGATCCGCAAAGCCATGGGCCCGGAGGCCTCAGACGCCCAGGTCGAGACCGCCCTCGACTATTTCATTCGCTACTATCACGACCATTGCCTCGATGCCACGCGGCTCTACCCCGGCGCACTCGAAACTCTCGAATCCGCCCGCGACAAACAGATCCACCTCGCCATCCTCACCAACAAGCCCGTACGCATCAGCCACGTCATTCTCGACGGCCTCGGCCTCGAAGGCACCTTCTTCCGCATCTACGGCGGCAACAGCTTCCCCGCCAAGAAGCCAGACCCCATCGGCATCGACACCCTGCGCGAAGAATCCAAAGTCGCCGCAGAACTCACCGTCATGGTGGGCGATTCCTCCGTCGATATCCAAACCGCCCGCAACGCCAAAGTCTTCTCCGTCGGCCTCACCTACGGTCTCCAGCCTGAGTCCTTGAAGCAAGTCCCACCAGACCTCCTCCTCGACCGCATGGAGGATCTGATCCCTCACCTATGACACCCCTCCTGTGCCTGCTTCTCGCACAAGCCACCACCTGGCGAGAAGCAGCCCCGCTCCTGGATCGTCACTGCAACGGCTGCCATCGCGCAGGGCAAGTAGGCCCCTTCGACTTCACCACCTACGAAGGCGCCTCCGCCTACGCACCCGAGATCGCCCGCTATATCCTCGGCAACAAGATGCCGCCATGCAGCGCCAAGCCCTCCCCCATCCCTTTCTCCAATTCACGCGCTCTGCCTGAAGGCGTCACAGCAAAAATCCTCCACTGGATCAACACCGGCACCAAACCAGGCACGCCCCTTCCCTTGCCTCGCCGCAACCCGCAATGGAACCTCGGCCAGCCAGACCTCGTC